>NZ_JBHXME010000083.1:0-45577 GCF_042721125.1 Streptomyces sp. NPDC058469 | reverse complement strand
GGGCCAGGGTGAGCTGGCGCTCCAGCAGGGCGCCCGCCTTCGCCGCGCCCACGGTGAGGCTGCCGCGCTCGGCGGTGGCCGTAGGGGATGCGGCCGGTCCGCGGGCGCCGACGGCCGTGGCGGGGGACGGGACGCCCCGGCCCGCGCCGGTGACCCGGCCGCCCACCGCCGAGGCCACCGACTGCGCGGGGAACGCCGTCGAACCCGACAGCCGGTGCAGCGCCAGCAGCAGCCGCTCCAGCCGGGCCGCGCACGCGTGCTCCAGCGCCAACGTGCCCGACAGCCACGCCAGTTCGGGGCGCATCTCCTCGGACCAGTCGGCGTCCAGCAGCGGACGGAAGGTGTGCAGGCTGCCGCTGATCCGGCGGGCCGAGTGGCGCAGGGCGCGCGCCGCGTCGACCGAGTCCTCCGTGCCGCTCTGCCCGTTGCCGGTCTCCCGGTGCAGCCGCAGGGCGCGGAGGAACTCCGTGGCCTG
This sequence comes from Streptomyces sp. NPDC058469, assembly GCF_042721125.1. Classification (NCBI taxonomy): domain Bacteria; kingdom Bacillati; phylum Actinomycetota; class Actinomycetes; order Kitasatosporales; family Streptomycetaceae; genus Streptomyces; species Streptomyces sp. NPDC058469. The sequence continues at coordinate 45,102 of NZ_JBHXME010000083.1, read as the reverse complement.
GGCCCTCAGGTAGCCCGCGAGGGCGTCACCTGTCACGGGCGCGGCCGCGGGATCCGTCGGGTCAAGGTGTTGCTGTGCCACGCCGGCGCCTCCGGGCGTCTATGAGCATCTCCTGGACGTTGCGCAGGGGCTGGCCCTCCGCGTCGGTCGCGTGCCGGGTCCACTCGCCGTCCGGGCCCAGGTGCCAGGAGGAGGTGGTGTCCGACATCCCGGTCTCCAGCATCCGGTTGATGGAGGCCCGGTGGGCCGGATCGGTGAGCCTGACCAGGGCCTCGATACGGCGGTCGAGGTTGCGGTGCATCATGTCGGCGCTGCCGATCCACACCTCGGGCTCGCCTCCGTTGCCGAAGGCGAAGACGCGGGAGTGTTCGAGGAAGCGGCCGAGGATGGACCGTACGCGGATGTTCTCGGACAGGCCGGGGACGCCGGGCCGGACCGCGCAGATGCCGCGGACCCACACGTCGACCGGGACGCCCGCCTGGGACGCGCGGTAGAGCGAGTCGATGATCGCCTCGTCCACCATCGAGTTGACCTTGATGCGGATGAACGCGGGGCGCCCGGCACGGTGGTGCTGGACCTCCTTGTTGATCCGGGCGATCAGGCCGTCGCGCAGGGACTTGGGGGCGACCAGCAGCCGGCGGTAGGTCTCGCGGCGCGAGTAGCCGGACAGCCGGTTGAAGAGGTCCGAGAGGTCGGCGCCGACCTGGGGGTCCGACGTCAGCAGGCCGAGGTCCTCGTAGAGGCGGGCCGTCTTCGGGTGGTAGTTGCCGGTGCCGACATGGCTGTAGCGGCGGAGCGTGTCGCCCTCCTGGCGGACGACGAGCGAGAGCTTGCAGTGGGTCTTCAGACCGACCAGGCCGTAGACGACATGGCAGCCGGCCTCCTCCAGCTTGCGCGCCCACTTGATGTTGGCGTGCTCGTCGAAGCGGGCCTTGATCTCGACCAGGACGAGGACCTGCTTGCCGGCCTCGGCCGCGTCGATCAGCGCGTCCACGATCGGTGAGTCGCCCGAGGTCCGGTACAGGGTCTGCTTGATGGCGAGGACGTCGTCGTCCTCCGCGGCCTGCTGGAGGAACGCCTGCACCGACGTGGAGAAGGAGTCGTAGGGGTGGTGCAGCAGTACGTCCCGGGTGCGCAGGGACGCGAAGATGTCCGCCGCGGACGCCGACTCGACCTCGGCGAGGTCGCGGTGGGTGCCCGCGATGAACTTCTGGTACTTCAGCTCGGGCCGGTCGAGCGAGCCGATGCGGAACAGGCCGGTCAGGTCGAGAGGACCCGGCAGCGGGTACACCTCGGCCTCGCTGATCTTCAGCTCGCGCACCAGCAGGTCGAGCACCTCGCGGTCGATGGACTCCTCGACCTCCAGGCGCACCGGCGGCCCGAAGCGGCGCCGCATGAGCTCCTTCTCCAGGGCCTGGAGCAGGTTCTCGGCGTCGTCCTCCTCTACTTCGAGATCCTCGTTGCGGGTCAGCCGGAACGCGTGGTGCTCCAGGATCTCCATGCCCGGGAAGAGTTCCTCCAGATGGGCGGCGATGACGTCCTCAAGAGGGACGTACCGGCCCGGGGAGGACTCCAGGAAGCGGGAGAGCAGCGGCGGCACCTTGACGCGCGCGAAGTGGCGGTGGCCGGTGACCGGGTTCCGTACGACGACCGCGAGGTTCAGCGAGAGCCCCGATATGTACGGGAAGGGGTGCGCGGGGTCGACGGCCAGCGGGGTCAGCACCGGGAAGATCTGGTGCCGGAACAGTGTGAAGAGGCGGGCCTGTTCCTTCTCGGTCAGCTCGTTCCAGCGGACCAGGTGGATGCCCTCCTCCGCCAGCGCGGGGGCGATGTCCTCGTGGTAGCAGGCGGCGTGCCGGGCCATCAGCTCGCGCGAGCGCGCCCAGATCATCTCCAGCACCTCGCGCGGCTGCAGGCCGGACGCGGAGCGGGTGGCGACACCGGTGGCGATACGGCGCTTCAGACCGGCCACCCGGACCATGAAGAACTCGTCCAGGTTGCTGGCGAAGATCGCGAGGAAGTTCGCCCGTTCGAGCAGGGGCGTGTTCGGGTCCTCGGCCAGCTCCAGGACCCGCTCGTTGAACGCGAGCCAGCTGCGCTCCCGGTCCAGGAAGCGGCCCTGCGGCAGCTGGGGCCCGTCGTACGGCGACTCCTCGTACTCGTCGAGGTCGGCGTCGATGTCGGGTTCCAGATCGGAGACCGCCGCCGACACGGTGTGCGGGCGGTGCGCGGCTATGGAGCCCACGGAGGGCTGCGCGTGCTGGATCGGTGCCTGGGCGTTGGGCTGGCTGCTCATGGCCCCATTCTTCCGCGCCACCGGTGATACAGGCGCGTCGGAGAGCGCAGGGGGGAGCACGAGGGCGAGATGAGCGTCCCCGTTTTCCCCGTTCACCTCGGGAGGCGGCGAAGGCTCTGGCACGACGGGCTTCATTGGCCGAGCGTCGCAAGCCCGTCTGAACCGATGGTTACGGCGACATGGCGTGCGGGATATCGGGGGGCGGCTCCCGGACGTCTACGGCACGGAAACGAACGTAACGGATGCCTGGGAGCCGCGGGGAGGGGGGAACCGGTCAGGCCGTGCGGCGGCGCAGGATGGCGAAGGCGGCGGCGAGGACGAGGGCGGTGACGGCCAGGGCGATGCCGGTCTCCACGAGCTGGAGGGGCCAGAAGTGGGAGGCGGGGTGGTACTCGCTGTAGAAGCCGGTGACGTCGTGGGCCTTCAGGCACGCCACGCTGTCGCGGCACATCGGGTCCGCGATGTGGGCGCCGGTGGAGGTGACGGCGCCCCCGTCGCCGAAGAGGACGTTGCGCGGTGTCTCGTAGTCGTTGCCGGTGCTGGTCGCCCAGGGCCACAGGTGCGGGCGGGCGAAGCCGAGGGTGGTGAGGGCGAGTGCGGTGGCGGCGAACGCGAGGCCCATCGAGGTCAGGACGCGGCGCTGGAGCAGGCCCGCGAGGGCGCCGGCGGCGAGGCCCAGCAGGGGCAGGACGATGGCGAGGGTGCCGTTGGGGGCGAAGGTCTCCTCGTTCCACCAGTTCCAGCTGACCGGCACCTGGTGGGCGTCGTACAGCAGCCGGTGCAGCAGGACGAGGACGGCGGAGCCGGCGGTGATCAGCGCGGCGGGCACGGCGAGGGTGGTGGCGAGCCAGCGGGTCGGGGAGATGCCCTGCGTCCAGGCGAGCCGTGCGGTGCCGTTCTCCGACTCGCGGCCGACGACCGCGGCCGCCAGGAGCGCGGCGAGGTACGGGATGAAGCCGATCACGAACTCGGCGCCCGCGTAGGCCAGGTGGTAGTTGGTGATCGGGGCGCTCCAGTCGCACCCGTGGACGGAGCACTTGCGCTTCCAGTCGGCCGCGGCGGCGTTCCCTCCGGGGCCGTAGGCCCACAGCAGGGCGCCGGCGGTGACGGTGAAGATCACCGCCCACATGATCAGCACACCGCGCTGCAGCCGCAGCACCGCGTGGACGGGGCCGGCCGCGCGGATGCGGGCCGTCGGGGCGGTGGCCAGGGCGGTCATACGGCGGCTCCCTTGATGTCCGTACGGCGTCCGAGCAGCGCGAACGCGGCCACTACGGCGAGTGCGGTGAGGGCGAGGAGCACGGCCGTCGCCGTGAGCTGGACCGGCCAGAAGTGGCGGTCGGGCCAGATGTTGTCCCACTTGCGGCCGAAGAAGTAGCGGGCCGCGTAGGTGATCCCGGCGGCCACCGCGAGCGCGGGCAGCGCGCGGCCGAGGGCGACTCCGGCGAGGGTGCCGACGGCCAGGGCGAAGAGGACCAGGGCCACGGACATCGGGCCGGCGGGGACGAGGACGCGGTCCCAGGACCAGTTGGTGACCAGGACGTCCTGGTCGGTGGTCCAGATCCAGGCGAAGAGCAGGGCGAGCAGCGTGGTGCCGGCGGTCAGGGGGACGGCGGCCGCGGTGAGCTTGGCGGTCAGCCAGCGGGCCGGGGTGACGGACTGGGTCCAGGCCAACCGGGCGGTGCCGGACTCCAGTTCGCGGCCGGTCAAGGCGGCGCCCGCCCAGGCCGCGACGGCTACGGAGACGTAACTGAGCACCTCGCCAAGGAAGTTCATGATGTTGTTGACGTCGGTGAGGACGAAGTACGAGGCGAAGTGGTCCTCCCGCGCGGCCGGCGCCCGAAACAGGTGCACCCACAACAGCGCGCCCACGACGAGCAGTTGGAACGCGCCCCACACGGTCAACGCCGGGCGGTGCAGGCGCAGTACGGCGCGCTGCGGTCGGGCGGTGGGGCTCATGGCAAGGGCGGTCATACGGTGGCTGCCTTACGTGCGGGCGCCGTCGGACCGGTCTGGCGCTTGAGGAGTCGGAACGCGGCCACGGTGAGGGCGGCGGTGACGGCGAGGATGATCGCGGTCGCAGTCAACTGGAGGGGCCAGTAGTGGGATTGGGGGTGGTAGTCGTTGTAGTAGCTGACGGCGTCGAGCTTGGCGTAGCCGGTCCGGCACGGCTCGTACGTGCTGCTTCCGCACACGTGGCCGGAGATGTGCTTGCCGGTGGAGGTGACCAGGCCCTGGTTGACGACGATGCCGGAGCCGGCCGGGACGTTGTTCTTGAGGCTGCTGAGCTTGGTGACGGTGGGCCAGAGGTGGGGCGTGGCGATGGCCATGAGGCTCCACAGCAACCCCGTGCCGCACAGCGAACCGACCAGTGAGCCGAGGGAGTTGCGCTTGAGCAGGCCGAAGAAGGCGCCGATCACCAGGGCGGCCAGGGCCATGGCGGCGGTGGCCGTGCCGTTGGCGGCGTAGGTGCCGATGTCGTACCAGCTCTTGGCGGTGTCGATCCGGCCCTGGCCCGTCGACCAGGCCCAGTGGTGGAGGCCGACGAGCAGCCCGGAGCCGACGGCGATCAGGACGGCCGGGACGGCGAGCTTGGCGGCGAGCCAGCGGGCCGGGGAGACCGACTGGGTCCAGGCCAACTGCGCGGTGCCGTTCTCCAGTTCGCGACTGGTCAGCGTGGCGCCGGACCAGGCGGCGACCAGGAAGGGGACGGCGGCGACGGCGATGGTCGTGTAGGTGTACCAGTCCTTGTAGCGGCCGATCGCGCTCACGTCGTGCGCGCAGCTCTCCACCTTGCAGGCGTTGTACTGCCGCCAGGCCTCGGCCGACGCGTCGGTGAGCGGGCCGCCGAGCCAGAGGAGGAGGCCGGCGACGACGATCGCGAGTGCCGCCCAGACCAGCAGGGCCGGGCGGTGCAGGCGGAGCAGCCAGCGGAGCAGGTGCGGCGGTGATCCGTTCCGGCGACCGGTGACCGGCGGTGTGGCGAGGGCGGTCATACGGCGGTCTCCGGGGTGTTGGGGGTGGGTGGTTGCTGGAGGCTGGGGGCGAATCTAACCACTGTCATAGCGCATGAATGGTTAGAAGAGACCCCAGCCTCCAGAAGGTGCAGGGTCGGGAGCGGGGAGGGGCGGGCGGTCACGCGATGGTCTCCGGGGTCGTGGTGCTGGAGGCCTCGGGGTTGCGCAGGTAGGAGAGGACCAGCTCCTCCAGGGAGGGCTTGCTGATGTGCCAGTCGGTGTCGAGTGGGGCCAACGGGCGGAGCAGCGCGGTGAGCTGGCGGCCGGTGGTGCGGGACTCGACGACCGGGTGCGGGGCGAGGACCGTCTGTGCGGGCGCGGACACCCGGACGTGTGCGGCGAGCAGGTCGTCGATCTCACCGGCGAGGCGGACCCGGCCGCCGCCGATCAGCAGCAAGTGGTCGCAGGAGTCCTCCAGTTCGGCCACCACGTGCGAGGACATCACGATCGTGGTGCCGGACTCGGCGGCCTGCGCCATGAGGATGCCCATCATCTCGTGCCGGGCCAGCGGGTCCAGGTCGGCCATCGGCTCGTCCAGGAGCAGCAGTTCGGGCCGCTTGGCCAGCGCGAGGGCGAGCGCGACGCGGGTGCACTGACCGCCGGAGAGCGTGCGGATGCGGGACTTCGGGTTCAAGTCCCCGTCGGCTACGACGCGTTGGGCGACGGAGGCGTCCCAGCGGTCGGTGTTCAGGTCGGCGCCCATGCGCAGCGTCTCGGCGACGGTGAGCTGCGGATAGAGGGGCTTGTCCTGCGCGACGTAGGCGACCCGCTCGCGGGCCGCGCCCGGCGTGGTGCCCAGGACGGATATCGCGCCCTCGGTGGGGGCGAGCAGTCCGGCGGCCAGGGCGAGGAGCGTGGACTTGCCCGCGCCGTTCGGCCCCACGACCGCGCAGACGCGTCCGGCGGGCAGCCGGAAGGCGCAGTCCCGCAGGGCCCACCCTCCCCGCCGGCCGAACCGCTTGCCGAGAGCGGCGGCCTCTATCGCGGCGGTGCCTGTCATCAGTCTTCTCCTTGGAAGTGCTTTTCGAGTACGGCGGTGAAGAGCGCGGCGACGTCGTCCCGGCCTAATCCGGCGGACCGGGCCCGCTCGGCCCACGCGTCGAGTTCGGTGCGCAGGGGCGAGTCCGCGGGGGTGGTGCTCAGCCCGCGGCGGACGAAGGTGCCGATGCCGCGGCGGGCCTCGACCAGTCCCTCGCGCTCCAGCTCGCGGTAGGCCTTAAGGACGGTGTTCGGGTTGATCGCGGTGGCCTCGACGACCTCGCGGGCCGTGGGCAGCTTGTCGCCCGGCTCCAGCATTCCCAGGTGCAGCGCCTGCTTGGTCTGCTGGACGATCTGTACATAGGTGGCCACGCCGCTGTGCCGGTCGATGCGGTACTCGACCACTGGGTTCCACCACCCTTTCACTAATTGAGTAGTGAAAGGGTGGTGCAAGATGGCTGAGAAAGTCAAGACAGATCCACCTGCCGGTCCGTGAACCGATCGGCGGGGCTCGTGCGATGAGGAGACGTGAGCGATACGGGAAGCGACGGGGAGCTGCTGCGGGCCATCGCGGCGGACGGCGACCGGCGCGCGTTCGAGGAGCTGTACCGGCGGTACGCGCCGTGGCTGACCGCGCGGCTGCGCGGCCGGTGCGCCGACGCCGGGATGGTCGACGACGTCGTACAGGAGACGTTTCTCGCGGTGTGGCGGGGCAGTGCGCGCTACCGGGAGGACGGGGATGTGGCCGGGTGGCTGTGGCGGATCGGGTCGCGGCGGCTGATCGACGTGCTGCGCGGCGACGGGGCGCGCGGCCGGCTGCGGCAGGCGCTGGCGCGGCTGCGGCACCGGGACGAGGCGTCGGCGGAGGAGCGCGTGCTCGCGGGGGTGGAGCACGGGGACCTCGCCGGCGCGCTGGTCCGGCTCTCGCCGGAGTTGCGGGCGGTCCTCCAGGCCACCGTGATCGACGGGCTGACCACCCGGGAGGCGGCCGTGCTGCTGGGCATCCCGGCCGGCACGGTCAAGACACGGGCCATGCGGGCCCGTAAGCAACTGCGGGAGGAGCTGGCATGACCTGGCATGTGGCCGAAGACGACGTACGCGCCTATGCGCGGGGCGAGTTGGCACCGCCCATGCTCTGGTCCGCCGACACCCACATCGCGAACTGTGCCGAGTGCCGAGCCCTGCTGGCGGAGGTCACCGACCCGGTGGCACTGGACACGGGCTGGGAACGGCTCGACGCCGAACTCGACGCGCCCAAAAGGGGGTTGGTGGAGTCACTGCTCGTGCGGATCGGCGTCGCCGACCACACGGCACGGCTGCTCGCGGCGACACCGGTGCTGCGCCGCTCATGGCTGAGCGCGGTGGCCCTGCTGCTCGTGATGACGGTCCTGGTGACCGACGCGTCGGACGTCGCGTCGCCCAACGTCTTCCTCGCCCTCGCCCCGCTGCTGCCGCTCGCGGGAGTGGCGATGGCGTACGGCCCGGTGCTCGACCCGACCTACGAGATGACCGTCGTGGCGCCGATGCACGGCTTCAAGCTCCTGATGATCCGCACGACCGCCGTACTGGTGGCGGGACTTGGCCTCAACGGCCTCGCGACCCTGGCCCTGCCCGGATACGGCCTCGCCGCCCTGGCCTGGCTGCTGCCCGCGCTCGCCCTCACCTCGACGAGCCTCGCGCTGACCCCGCGACTCGGCCCGGTCCTCGCCCCCGGCACGGTCGGCGCGGCCTGGACCGCCCTGCTGCTGGTGGCCCACGGGCGGGCGACGCACGGCGGCACGCTCGCCCCGTTCACCGCGACCGGCCAGACGGTGGCCGCAGCGGTGGCGGTCCTCGCCGCGGGCCTCCTCTACCTGGCCCGCGACCGCTTCGACACGAGGACCGCGACCTTCCGCCACACGGCGTGACGGCGTTCGCGCACTTTCTTCTCTTCTCTACGACTCTCTACGACTCTCTACGACTTCTTCCTGACTGGAGTACGTCATGACCACCACCGTCTCCGCGGCCGGGCTCAGCCTGCGCTACGGCCTGACGACCGCCCTCGACGACGTGTCGCTGCGGCTCACCGAAGGCGTCACCGGCCTGCTGGGCCCCAACGGGGCGGGAAAGACAACCCTGTTGAGGGTGCTGGCCACCGCGGTCCCCGCCGACGAGGGCGCCTTCACCGTCCTCGGCCACGACCCCCGCACGCCCGCCGGCCGCCAGGAGACCCGGCGCGTGCTCGGCTATCTCCCGCAGACGCCGGGCTTCCACCCCGACTTCTCGGCCTTCGACTTCGTCGACTACGTCGCGATCCTCAAGGAGTTGACCGACCGCACCGCCCGGCACAACGAGGTACGGCGGGTACTCGCCGAGGTCGATCTGTCGGATGTACGCGGCAAGCGCATCAAGAAGCTGTCCGGCGGTATGCGCCAGCGGGTCGCGCTCGCGGCGGCGCTGGTGGGCGACCCGGGCTTCCTGGTCCTGGACGAGCCGACGGTCGGCCTGGACCCCGAACAGCGCATGCGCTTCAGGGAGTTGATCGCCCGCGCGGGGGAGGGGCGAACGGTTCTCCTGTCCACCCACCAGACCGAGGACGTGGCGATGCTCTGCCACCGCGTCGTCGTCATGGCCGCCGGCCGCGTCCGCTTCGACGGCACCCCGGCCGAACTCACCGCACGGGCCGCGGGCCGCGTGTGGAGCAGCTCGGAACGGGACCCCGACGCTAAGGCGGGCTGGCGCACCGGCCTCGGCGTCTTCCGCAACGTGGGCGACCCGCCGGCCGGCGCCGAACTCGTCGAACCCACCCTGGAGGACGGCTACTTGCTCACCCTCGACGGCATGCACGCGGAGGCGACGGCATGAGCACCGTACTGACCCGGACCCCCGCCGAGACACGCACGGCATCCGCCCGCCAGTCATGGTCGGCGATCTTCGCCCTGGCCCGCTTCGAGTCACGCAAACTCCTGCTCCGCATCCCGGTGCTGTTCATGCTGGCGGCCTACGTCGCCTGGATCGTGTGGCGTACCAAGGGCGCCTGGTACGGCTATCCGGCCCTCCAGGACGTCGACCGCGCCACCCAGACGGGCCCGCTGCTGGTCGGCTTCGCGGTCCTGCTCTGCGTCAACCAGGCCGTACTGCGCTCCCAACGGCACGACACCGAGCGGCTGTTCGGGGTCCTGGTCCTCGAACCGTGGCGCCGTACGGCAGCCCACGCGCTGTCGATCCTGCCGGTGACCGGACTCGTCGCGCTGGGCGTGGCGGCCCAGTTCGGCTGGCAGGCGGTCAAGTCGACGGCGGTGGGCAACGGTTCGGTGGGCGAGCTGCTGGTGGGCCCCCTGTGCGTGCTGCTCTGCGGGGCGATCGGCCTGCTGATGGCGAGGCTGGTGCCGAAGCCGTTCGCGATCCCGGTGGCCGCGGTCCTGCTCCTCGTGTTCTCCGTCCTCGTGCCGGTCTCGTTCGGCGGCGACGGTGCCACGGCCTGGCTGACCCCGGTCGTCGGCGTGGCCAGCACCAAGACGATCCCCTCCGACCTGATCGGCCGCCCGGCCGCCTCGCACTCCCTGTACCTGACGGGCCTGGTCCTGGCCCTCGCCCTGCTCGCGGTGCTGATCAGCAAGGGCCGCACGAAGACGGCGACGGCGGTACTGGCGGGCTCGCTGGCCGGCGCGGTCGCCCTGGGCGTGGTCGGCGGAATCGGCCAGGCGGCCGGCGTCTCGTCGGAGACGGTCGCGGCCCGCACCCAAGCCACCCTCACTCCACAGAAGGTCGAGTCCTGCGTCCGGCACGGCCGCTCGACGTACTGCGCGTTCCCCGAGTGGGCGCCCAGGACGGAGACATGGGCCGACGTCACGGACCACGTCCAGTCCCTCGCGGGCGGCACCGCACAGACACAGAAGCTGCTCGTACGGCAACGGGTCGAGGCCCGCTACGGCATGGAGGGCGACGGCGCGATCGACCCGTCCACCGCACCGAACCAGGTGACCGTCCGCACGATGTGGGGCGGACCCCGGACACCGGAGTTCTCCGCCGCGGTCGCCTCCGTCCTGGTCCTCGGGAACGAGAAGGCCGGCGGTGACGTGTGCGACGGCCGCATGGTCACCATCATGTGGCTGGCCCTGGGCTGGACGTCCGACCCGGTCTCCGAGCTCCGCGCGGTCCGCCTGGACGACAGCGTGACCGGCTCCGCCTCCGTCCTGTCGCCGACCAACGGAATGACCATGACGGCCGGACAGACCAGCGTCGTAAGGGAGTTGCTCGCGGCGGGCCCGTCCACGGTCACCCCGAAGGTGAAGGCGCACTGGGCGGAACTGACTTCCCCGAAGGTGACGACGGCACGGGTGGCCGAGCTGCTGGGCGTCAAGGGTCCCGGTGGGGCTGACAAGTGCGAGTGATGACGAGGGGGAGGGAAGAGAGGGAGGAGGCCGAGCGGATGGGCGGAACGACGAAGCGCGGGGGCGCCCAACTCCCTTCTACGGCAAGGGTGTTGGCGCAGCTGATCCGACCCGTCCTACGCGCCCTGCCGGTACGGGCGCTGGGCGCGACCGGCGCGGTGGCCCTGCTGATCGCGGCCCTGCCCCGACTCCTCTCGGACGAACCGGACCAGTGGTCCGCGCTCATCGCGCTGCGCGCCGCCGCGCTCACCTTCGCCCTGGGTCTGGCCTTCGTCCTGGACGACCCGACCCGCGACCTGACGTCCTCGGTACCGACCCGCCGCATCCTCCGCACGACCCTGCGGGTGGCACTGGTGGCCCCGTTCGCGGTCCTGTGGTGGACGGCGGCGGTCCTGCTGATCCCGTCTGAGGCCCGCCCTCCGGTGGGCGACATGACCCTGGAGGCGGCAGCGGCGGCGACCCTCTCCCTCGCGGCGGCCGCAACGGCCCTCCGCTTCACGGACGAGCCGGAACCGGGCCAACGGGTGGCCGCCGGTTTCCTGGTCATCGCCCTGGTGTCCCCCCTGGCACTGCCCGACGACTGGGGGATGTACGTCTCCCCGGCGGAGAAGCAGTGGGGTGTGGGGCATGACCACTGGGCGATGGTGTTGGCGGGAGCGGGGCTGGTGTGGGCGGCGTGCGGACCAGAACCGGTGAGGAGGAGGTTGTTGGGGCGGAGGACGAGGGTTACTTCTTGACCAGGGCAGGCAAAACTCAGCCCGTCCGGCGTTTGAGGACGAGGCCCCTTCAGGGCCGATGGGGGTCTGGGGGCGCAGCCCCCAGGACCTCAGCGTCCCGACCCGCGCCTCAGCGTCCCGACCCGCGCCTCATGACCCCGAGCCGCTCCTCACGACTCCGACCGGTACATCAGGTCCGTCTCATACGTCGTGAACCCCAGCCGCTCATACACGGACACCGCCGCCTTGTTGTCCGCGTCGACGTACAGCATCGCCGTAGGCAATCCCTGCGCGGCCAGATGCCGTAGACCGATCGTCGTCAGCGCCTTGCCCAGCCCCCCACCCTGCGCACCCGGCAACACCCCCACCACATACACCTCACCCAACCGCTCCTCCCCGTGGACCTTGGTCCAGTGGAAGCCGACGAGTTCGTCACCCCGCTCGGCCAGGAAGAAGCCCTCGGGGTCGAACCACGACTCGGACTTACGGTCGTCCAGGTCCCGCTGGGTGAGGGAACCCTGCTCGGGGTGGTGGGCGAAGGCCGCGGCGTTGACGGCGAGCCACGCCGCGTCGTCAACACCGGGCACGAAAGTCCGTACCGTCACACCCTCGGAGAGAACCGGCTCCGGCAGCTCCAGGTCGGTCAACGGCCGCCGCAGCTGCCGGAGTTCACGGAACATCGTGAGCCCGAGAACCTGCGCGAGATGACGCGCGGCGGCATGCCCACCGTGCGCCCACACCCGCAGCCGCTTCCCCGACGCGGCCAGCAGCGCGGCGCCGAGCGCCCGCCCGTGCCCGTGCCCCCGGTGCGAGGGATGGACGACGAGTTCGGCGGCCGGCGCCTCCACCGGATCGGTGTCCTCCAACTGCGCGTACCCCACGAGTTCGTCGCCCAGGGTCAGCAGCAGATGCGAGACCCCGGCCCGCTCACCCCCGCGGATCCGCAACCGCCCCTGCTCGGACACCGCCGGCTGCCCGTCGGTCCTGGCGGCCTCGGCGATCAGCGCGAGGACGGCCTCGCCCTGGTCCGGTGAGAGCGCGGAGTAGGTCTCGATGGAACGGGAGCCGGGCGCGGGCCGTACGGTGTCGTCGCTGGTCATGGGTATGAGGGTAAGCCGATCCCCCAGCAAAGTGGCGGCAAAGAAGAAACCAGGATGTAACCAAGAACCCCCTGCCGCGCTACGCGCGTTGACCCTAGGCTGCGCCGGAACGTGGTGACCTTCTCAGCCGACACACAGGGGGGCTCATGCCAGCCACAACCCAGCCGCACCGCCCGCGCGGACGCCGTACCGCCGCACTCCTCGCCGCCACCGTGAGCCTCGCCACGGCGGGTGCGTTGGCCGCCGCGCTGCCCGCCGACGCCCACGGCAACCCCGGCGGCCACGGGCACAAGCCCAGCCGCTACCAGGACGTACAACTCCTCTCCTTCAACGACCTGCACGGCAACCTGGAGCCGCCGTCCGGTTCCTCCGGCCGGGTCAGCGAACTCCAGGCGGACGGCACGACGAAGACGATCGACGCGGGCGGCGTCGAGTACCTCGCGACGCATCTGCGGGACGCCCGCAAGGGCAACGCGTACTCGATCACCGCGGCCGGCGGCGACATGGTCGGCGCCTCCCCGCTGATCTCGGGCCTGTTCCACGACGAGCCGACCATCGAGGCCCTCAACAAGCTCGACCTGGACGTCACTTCGGTCGGCAACCACGAGTTCGACGAGGGCGCCAAGGAGCTGGCGCGGCTCCAGAACGGCGGCTGCCACCCCACCGACGGCTGCTACACGGACAAGAAGTTCCAAGGCGCCGACTTCCCCTACCTCGCGGCCAACGTCCTCGGCGAGAAGACCAACAAGCCGATCCTGAAGCCCTATTGGGTGTGGAAGAAGAAGGACGTCAAGATCGGCTTCATCGGCGTCACCCTGGAGGGCACCCCGGGCATCGTCTCCGCGGACGGCGTCAAGGGCCTGAAGTTCAAGGACGAGGTCGAGACGATCAACAAGTACGCCAAGGAGCTGCAGAAGCAGGGCGTGCAGTCGATCGTCGCGCTGATCCACGAGGGCGGCTTCCCGGCCTCCGCGTCGTACAACTACGACTGCGACGCGTCCGGTTCGGGCTCCGGCATCTCCGGCCCGATCGTCGACATCGCGAAGAACGTCACCCCGGCGGTCGACGCCCTCGTCACCGGCCACACCCACAACGCGTACGTCTGCACGATCGACGACCCAAGTGGCAAGCCCCGTATGGTCACTTCGGCGTCCTCCTTCGGCCGCCTCTACACGGACACCACGCTGACGTACGACCGCAGGACCCACGACATCGCCCGTACGGCGGTCACCTCGGCGAACCACGTGGTCACCCGGACCGTGCCCAAGGCCGCCGACATGACCTCCCTGATCGGCAAGTGGAACACCCTCGCCGCTCCCATCGGCAACCGCGCGATCGGTTACATCTCCGGTGACGTCAACAGCACCGGCACCGAGTCCCCGATGGGCGACCTCATCGCGGATGCCCAACTCGCGTACGGCAAGAAGCTGGACCCGGAGACCGACCTCGCGCTGATGAACCCGGGCGGGGTGCGCGGCGGGCTCACCTACACGGCCTCGGGTGCCGAGGGCGACGGCGTGGTGACGTACGCCGAGGGCTTCACGGTGCAGCCGTTCGCGAACACGGTGAACCTCCAGGACTTCACGGGTGCCCAGGTGATCCAGGCGCTCAAGGAACAGGTGAGCGGCACGAACACGGCGGCGCCGAAGGTGCTCCAGGTGTCGTCCGGGCTGACGTACACGCTGGACCTGACGAAGACGGGCGCGGACCGGGTGGTCACCGACTCCATCCGCCTCAACGGCGGGGCGATCGACCCGGCAGCCACGTACCGCGTCGCGACGAACAGCTTCCTCGCGGGCGGCGGTGACGGCTTCACGACGCTGGGACAGGGCACCGGCGACCTGGTCGGCACGGACGACCTGACCGCGTTGGCGGACTACCTGACGGCGAACTCGTCGGCGGCGACCCCGCTCGTGCCTCCGGCGGCGAACCGGATCACGGTCGTGCAGTAGATCTTTCCCGCTCAGGGGCTCGGTGCCGTAGGTCGGCGCCGAGCCCCTTTCCGTTTTCCCGTTCTAAATTCTGTGTAAGGCCGGGTTCAGTTCCGCAAATTCCATAAGAGTGTTCCACAGGGATTGCTCAGGAAGGTCTAAGGCGAAAAGGCTTTTCCTGCGTCAGGAGTCCAGTAGTGTTTTCCATGTCGAAAGCGAACGGCGCAAACGACAAGAAGACGAAGGAGAGCACGATGAGCTTCCACAAGATCGCCCCGGTGAAGAAGAGCCACAAGCCCGCCCCGGCGCCCAAGAAGGCCCCGAAGAAGGCTGCTCCGGCCCCGAAGCGTCGTCCGGTCGGCCACAAGTAAGCCGCAGGACCGGCCGCAGGGCCAGCCGCAGTAAACCGCAGATAAGAATTCCCAGGGAGGGAAATTAATCATGAGCTTCAACAAGATTCACCCCATCAAGCAGACCCGCAAGCCCGCCCCGGCCCCCAAGAAGCCGGCGCCGAAGAAGCCCGCCCCGAAGCGTCGCCCGGTCGCCCACAAGGGCTGACAGAGAATTTACAGACGTAATTCAGAAGTAGTTCAAAGGCAATTGCAGCAGATCGGTAGAGGAACTGTTGCAGAACCGCAGCAGAGCCGGCAGCAGCCGCGACGGAGAGGGACACAGGCATGAGCTTCCACAAGATCGCCCCGGTGAAGAAGGCCCACGAGCCCGCCCCTGCCCCGAAGAAGAAGCCTTCGAAGAAGCCGGCGGCGGCCCCGAAGCGCCGCCCCGTGGGGCACAAGTAAGCCCCCGGTCCGGCCGTAGAAGACCCGCAGCACCCGCAGCACCACCTCGTATCAAGCCGCAGCTGAGCGGCACTCCCAGGGAGGGAACCCACCATGAGCTTCCACAAGATCGCCCCGGTCAAGAAGACCCGCAAGCCCGCCCCGGCGCCCAAGAAGGCCCCGAAGAAGGCTGCTCCGGCCCCGAAGCGTCGTCCGGTCGGTCACAAGTAAGCCGCCGGTCCGGCCGTAGAAGACCCGCAGCACCCGTAGCACCCGCAGCACCACCCGCAGTACCCCACAACTCGCCGCATCAGCGCGGCACTTACCGGGAGGGACCCCGTCATGAGCTTCCACAAGATCGTCCCCGTCAAGAAGTCCCGCAAGCCCGCCCCGGCGCCCAAGAAGCCCGCGCCGAAGAAGCACGCCCCGAAGCGCCCGGTCGCCCACAAGGGCTGATCCCGCGCACCGTGAGGCGGGGCCACCGGTTAGCGAGCGAACTCGCTCCGGTGGCCCCGCCTCGGCCACGTCCAGGCCATGGACTCACCTCGGCCGTCTACTGAACTCGACCTGCTCTGAAGGGAGTTGTTGACCATGAGGGAAGCCCGCGAGGCCTTCCGCCGTTTCTGGCCGCTGACCCGCGGTGACCGCAAGTGGCTCGCGGTGATCATCGCGTGCGTCGTGGCGTCGGCGCTCTCCGAGACCGCCGCGATCCTGCTGTTCGCGGACCTCACCGACAACGCCCTCAAGTCCGGTTCGCTGTCCGACTTCTGGGGCCCGGCCACGGCCTGGCTCGGCGTCGCCGCAGTGGGCGCGCTCGTCGGCTACTTCGGCAACTCCCTCGCCACCTGGACCGCGGAGAGATTCGTCCTGCGCCTGCGCGCGAACGTCTTCCGCCACGTCCAGGACCTCCCGCCCCACTTCTTCCAGAAGCACCGCCAGGGCGACCTCGTCGAACGCCTCACCGGAGACGTCGAGGCCATCGAGCAGATGGTCGTGTCCGGCGTGGTCGGCACCATCTCGGCAGCGTTTTCAGCCGTGTTCTACGCCTGCGCAGCCCTGTACCTCCGCTGGGACCTGGCCCTGGCCACCTTCGTCCTCGCCCCCCTCTTCCTCCTCGCCGCCCGCCGCTTCTCGGGCCGCATCAAGCAGGCCTCGCAGGACGAGCGGGTCGCCGACGGCGCGATCACCTCGGTGGTGGAGGAGTCCCTGGGCAACGTCGTGCTGACCCAGGCGTACAACCGCCGCCGGGACGAGGAGAAGCGCCTCGACGTAGAAGCCCGCGCGTGGATGAAGGCATCGGTCCGCGGTGCCCGGCTCAGCGAGATGTACGAGCAGTTCGTGGAGGTCGTCGAGACCCTCTGCGTCCTGTCGGTGATCGGCCTCGGGGTGTGGGAGATCTCCGCCGACCGCATGACCCTCGGCGCGCTCCTGGCCTTCGCGGCCTTCATCGGCTACCTGTACCCGCCCGTCCGCAACCTCGGCCAACTCGGCCTCACCCTCACCGCTGCCACGGCCGGCGCCGCCCGCATCAACGAGATCCTGGACGCCACCCCGTCCGTCGGCGACCCCCGCGAACCCGTCCCCGCCTGGCCGGTCCACGGCTGGGTCAGCTTCCACGGCGTGACCTTCGCCTACCCCGGCGCGACCCGTGACTCGGTCAACGACGTCACCTTCAGGGCGAACCCGGGCGAGCTGGTGATCATCACGGGCGAGAGCGGAGCGGGCAAGTCGACCCTGTCCAAACTCCTCACCCGCTTCTACGATCCCTCGGCGGGCGTGATCTGCCTGGACGGCGTCCCCCTCCGCGACGTACCCCTCGAATTCCTGCGGGAGAACGTGGCGTTGCTGCCCCAGCAGACCCTCATCCTCAACGGCACGGTCCGCGAGAACATCGAGTGCGGCCGCCCCGGCGCGACGGACGAGGACATCGAACGGGCCGCGCGATCGGCAGCAGCCCACGACTTCATCGCATCCCTTCCCCAGGGCTACGACACTCAGATCGCCCCCGGCACCGCGGCACTCTCCGGCGGCCAGCTCCAACGGATCGCGATCGCAAGGGCGATGCTCCGCGAGGCCCCGGTCCTGGTCCTGGACGAACCGACCGCCGGCCTCGACTCGGTGGCCGCCCGCCAGGTGATCCAGCCCCTCCGCCGCCTGATGTCCGGCCGTACGACCATCATGATCACCCACGACCTGAGTCTCGCCCCCGACGCGGACCGCATCATCGTCGTGGAGGGCGGACGGCTGGTGGAGACGGGAACGCACGCGGAGTTGGTGGCAAGGCGCGGCGCGTACGCCCGCCTGGCGGGCCCGTTGCCCGAAATGGCCATAGAGGGACGGCGGTTGGACGACACGATGGTCCTTCGCCAGGTCCCGCCGCAGGCGCCGGACGAGACGATGATCCTGAGGCTGCCCCTCAAGTAGGGATCAGCTGGAGGGAGTCGCCCGGAGGCTGTACCCGAGCCCCCGCACGGTGTGGATGAGCCGCGGTTCGCCGCGGCTCTCCAGTTTCCGGCGCAGGTACATGACGTACACGTCGAGGGTGTTGGACGCGGGCTCGAAGTCGAAGCCCCACACGTGCCGGTGGATCTGGGACCGGGTGAGCGCGGCACCCGGATGCCTCAACAGGTACTCCAGCAACAGGAATTCGGTCCTGGTGAGATCGAGCGGCCGGCCGCCACGGGTGACGGTACGGGTACGCAGGTCCAGGACGAGATCCTGGAAGACGAGCCGTTCGAGCTCGGGCAACACGTTGACCGCCGAGGCGTGTTGGGTACTGCGACGCAGCAACGCCCGTACGCGGGCGAGGAGTTCCTCCACGGCGAACGGTTTGCTCAGGTAGTCGTCGGCACCGTTGTCGAGGGCGACGATCCGGTCGCCGACTGCGTCCCGCCCGGTGATCATCAGGATCGGCACAGTGGACCCGGAGGCCCGGATGCGCCGCGTGGCGGCGAGCCCGTCCAGCTCGGGCATGGTGACGTCCATCAGCACGAGGTCCGGCGCGGCGGCATCGTCCGGCACGCCGAGGGACAGGCCGAGAGATACGCCGAGGAGATCGAGCGCGGTACGCCCGTCCCCGGCGAGGACGGTCTCGTACCCCTCGAATCTGAGCAGCCGCCCGAGCCCTTCCCGTACGTCCACGTCGTCGTCGGCCAGCAGAATCTTCCGCGCCATCTCAACACGGTGTGACGGGGGGCTGTGCTGGGGCTGGCAGAGAGTTAGTAGGGGGCTATGCGTGGGCTGGGGCTCGGGTGCTGCGCCAGTGGAAGAAGGCGGCGAGGAGGGCGTACGCGGTGAGGGGGACGCAGAGGAGCAGGAGGAAGGGGTGGGGATCGGCGTCGGTGAACACCTCCCACAGCAGATACGCAAAGGCGGCGAAGAAGACGATCACGGTCCCGGGCACCGCTCGCAGCCGGGCCTTGCGCTGCGCGGCCCGCTCGCGGATGCGCACCTCGACCGCCGGGCGCCGCTCCCAGGTCATGCCCCGGTGCCGGGCGTTCGCGGTGTGCAGGTCGGCGACCTCGGCCCAGAGGTCCGGGAGCTGCCAGTCGTCGACGTAGGGGAGGCGTGCCCTGCGGCCGTCGTTGTCGTAGAGGTAGGTCAACGACCTGGGGTCGGCGCTGCGTTGGCCCGGGTTGGCTTCGACGCGGAGATCGTAGATGTCGTGCCAGGCCCACCTGCGCACTCGGAAGGCTCCGCGGGTGGTGACGCCGTCGGCCCCCACGGTGGTGCGCCCCCGCCGCACGGCGAGAATCGCCCAGACACCCAGCATCGCCATGAGCACAACCGCGAGCAGCCTGTACCGGGCGGGGACACTGTCGGGCCGCGCCATCTGCAGGACGAAGTTCCCTTGGACGATCCACAGGCCGACGAGCCGTCGCCGGGACGCCTTCCTCTGCCTGCTGTACTCCCGCTCGACCCCACGCCCGTCGTCGCGGTCGTCCTCGCCGTCCCCGCCCATCGTCCCTCCCCAGAGCCTGTGTCGGGGACGATCTTAAGGTCGGGAGCTGTGCTTCACAGGGGCACCGGCACCGGCACCGGCCGGTTCGCGGGAGCTACGTCAGGAACACGAACGCCGCGAACAGGGCTACGACGGCTGCGATGCACACCACGCCCCAGACTTTGCGGTCCCGCGTACGCCGCCGTATCCGGTCCTCCACCTCGGGTCGCAACTCCCAGGCCATGCCCCGGTGCTGCGCGGATGCGGCACGCAGGTCGGCGAGTTCGGCGTGGAAGTCGGGGAGTTGCCAGTCGTCGAAGTAGGGGAGGCGCATTCTGCGGCCGTCGCTGCCGTAGGCGAAGGTCGTCCACTCGGCGTTCTCAAAAGGCCCGTTCGGATTCAGCTCGGCCCGGATGTCGTAGACGTCGTGCCAGGTCCGGTCGGCCGTCCGCAGCGCTTCGCGGCCGGTGATCCCCTGGGCGCCGACGATCGTGCGCCCTCGTCGGCGGTAGAGCAGATCCAGCACGATCCTGACCAGCACGACCACCAGCAGCGCGATCTCGTACCGGCGCCGGGAGGAGACATATGGGTTCGCGGTGGCCTGAAGGATGAGGATGCCCCCGATGAACACATTCAGGGCCAGCTGCCACCAGGGGACGGAGAAGGTTCTTCGCCGGCCGTACTCCCGCTCGATGCCGCGTTCGTGCACGTCCTGGCCCATGACAACTCCCCCGTGTAGGACGGGTCGATGGTAGGCCGGAGAACTGGGGGTGTCAGGAGACGGAGGGGGTCGGCCGTGGTCTCGCGGATCGGCTTCTCCACGCGGACGGGGACGATGAAGGGACCCGAGGTCAATGGACGAGACGGGTTCGGTGTCACCGTTCGCACTCCGGGATGCGTTCGCCTCGGCTGACGGCGATGCGGAGGACGTCGCCGAGGGATTCGGATGCCCTGGTGAGTGCGAACCGTACGGCCCGTTCGCCGGCCTTCGGGTCGGCGAGTACGGCCTTGGCTCCGGCCAACACCTGTTCCCCGGAGTCGAGTTGGGCCGACTCGATGTCATCGGCGAGGAGGGAGAGGCGGCTGTCGTGGCTGCCGGCGCTGAGGTAACAGGGCTTGCCGTCGGGGGTGGTCCAGGGCAGCAACCGCAGTTCGTCGCGCGTGGTGTTGGGGACGCTCATGTTGTTGGGGATGCTCATGCCCGCACCACCACTCCGTGGATACGGCGGGGCCCGACGTCGATGCCGTGCACGGCGAGCCAGAGGGCGCGTCGCCGCCGGCGTTGAAGTCGCCGTTTGCGCCGAGCGCGGCGCTGCGAGGGAAGCAGGGCGTGCACGAGTGCCATCAGCAGTAACTCCCAGATTCCTACGACGCGTTCACTCATTCCGTGGCGCTCCTCTGTCCTGCCGGGGTCCTGACGAGCGGTGATTACCGTTCGTGCCTCGATGGTCACCGGTGCGGCGTACGCTGCGGAAGAGGGTTGGCGTTGTCTGCGGGCCCAGGCAACGGGGAGGGGTGAAGTGACCGAACAGGTTGCCGCGGAGGGCGAGTCGGGGCGCGCGGTACTGGGACGGACGCTCCGGTATCTGCGGGAGAAGGCGGGGAAGTCCCTCGGGCAACTGGCCGAGGACACCGGCTACGACAAGAGCTACCTGAGCCGGCTGGAGTCGGGGGAGCGGCTGTCCAAGGTGACGGTCATGGAGGACCTGGACGTCTATTACGAGGCCGGTGAGCTGCTGGTCAGCCACTGGAAGGCGGCTCGGCTCGACGCGTTCAAGGACCAGTACAAGCGGTTCATGGAGTTGGAGGCGACGGCGCGGGTGATGAGGGTGTTTACACCTGCGGTGCCGGGTCTCCTGCAGACAGAGGACTTCGCTCGCGAGGTGTTGTCTGGGAGCCAGACAACAGCAGACGCCGATGAAATGGTCGAGGAACAGGTGGCGGCACGGCTGGGACGGCAGTACGTGCTACGCCAGAAACCCGCACCCGATGTCCGGATCATCATGGACGAGGTGGCGTTCAGGCGGCCCGCTGCCCGTCCTGAGACGTGGGGCGACCAACTGCTTCAGATCGAGGCCGTCGCGATGCTGCCCAACGTGACTCTCCAAGTGCTCCCGTTCTCGGCGGGTGTTCATCACCACATGACAGGGTCGCTGACGCTCCTCTGGCAGACGAACGGAAGCGCTGTTGCCTACAAAGAAGGCAACGGTTGCAGTCAGTTGGACGACGATCCGGACGATGTCCTGCGACGCCGACTGTCCTACGATCGTCTTCGCGACCTGGCACTGCCCCCGCTGGACTCGCTGGCGTTCATCCGGGCCGTACTGAAGGAGCACCGACGTCATGACGCACACCCCTGACCTCAGTACCGCTGCTTGGCGCAAGTCGAGCTATAGCGAGGGGGGAGCCAACGACTGCGTCGAGGTCGCCGACGGCTACACCGGTCTCGTGCCCGTCCGGGACAGCAAGACCCCGTCGGGCCGCCCGCTGGTGTTCTCGGCCGGCTCCTGGCTCACGTTCGTGGAGTCGGTCCGCGGCCAGGGGGGCGCGTGAAATCCACCCCCGACCTCAGCACAGCCGCCTGGCGCAAGTCGAGCTACAGCCAAGGTGGAGCCAACGACTGCGTCGAGGTCGCCGACGGCTACACCGGTCTCGTGCCCGTCCGGGACAGCAAGACCCCGTCGGGCCGCCCGCTGGTCTTCTCGGCCGGGTCCTGGCTCACGTTCGTGGAGTCGGTCCGAGGCCAGGAGGGCGCATGAAATCCACCCTGGGCCTCAGCGCCGCTGCTTGGCGCAAGTCGTCCTACAGCGACGGGGGTGGCACGAACTGCGTCGAGGTCGCCGACGGCTACACCGGCCTCGTCCCCGTCCGGGACAGCAAGACCTCATCGAGCCGCCCGCTGGTGTTCTCGGCCGGGTCCTGGCTGGCGTTCGTGGAGCTGGTCAAGGGGTGGTGAGGGAGAACGCCGACGGGTGAGCCTGGGGGAGAACGGGGCCCGGAGCTGCTATGCCAGGACTATGGTGGGGCCATGGCGGAGAACACGACCATCCAGGTGTCCCGACAGGCCCGGGACCATCTCGCCCAGGTGGCCAAGGACCGAGGCGTGACCTTGGGGCAACTCGTCGAGCAACTGGCCGCCGAGCAGCCGACGGCTGAGCAGATCGCGGAGCGGGTGGCCGCCACGCGCAAGGTGCTGCGTGAGCGCATGGGCTGCACGCTCAGCGACGAGGACTTCGACAACGGACCGGATGTCCTGGCCAACATCTACGCGATGGCCGCCGAGAAGATGCGTTCTTCCCGGAAGCGATCCGCGTGATCCTTCTCGACACCAGCGCGACCCTCGCACTCGCCCACGGGCACGAGGCCCTGCACCGACTGGCGGACAACGTCGCGCGCACTCCTGGTGACTTGCTCCACATTCCCGCTCTCTGTCTCATGCGCGCCGAGGAGAGTGACGAGGGTGTCGGAACCCGGCTCCTCGCGTTGCCGGGGATTCACATCGACCCCCTCGGCCAGACAGCGGCCGTGACGGTGGGCGGCATGGTGCGTGATGGATGGGGAGGCTCGGATACCTGCCAGGTCATCTACGTGGCCACACCGCACCTGGAGTCGGGTGGCATGTCCATCATCCTGACTGGCCGCGAGGAGGACTACCCGCCGGGCTTCCTGGCAGTCGACATCGACTCCCCCGGAATGCTCGGCTTCCGCTGAGGCCGAATGCGACGGGCGGATCTCCGTTCCCGGCGCTGACCCCTCCCCCGCGAAGTGTGACACTTCCCGCCGAAGTGTCACACTTTTCAGCTCGCCTACTGGGGGGCGGAGCCTTCCGGCGGCGGAGCCGTGGGCGTCCCCGGAATCCGTACCGTCGCCACCGTCCCCCCACCCGGCGCGTGCGCCAGGGTCACCTCGCCGCCGGCCTGCTCGACCGTGCGGGCGACGATGGACAGGCCCAGGCCGGAACCGGGGAGGGCGCGGGCTGACGGCGAACGCCAGAACCGGTCGAAGACGTGCGGGAGTTCATCGGCGGGGATGCCGGGACCGTGGTCCCGGACGGTGAGGACACCGTGCGTGAGCTGCACCTCGACCGTGCCGCCCTCGGGGCTGAACTTCACCGCGTTGTCGAGGATGTTGACGACCGCGCGTTCCAAGGCAGACGGCTCCGACTGCACGAACCACGGCTGTACGTCCGCCGTGATCGTCAACTCCGGTCCGCGCAGGCGGGCTCGGCGCAGGGCCGCTTCGACGGTGTCCTGGAGCGAGACCACCTGGACGCGCTCACCCCGCTGGCCCTCCGAGCGGGACAACTCCTGCAAGTCGCCGATCAGGGACGCCAGTTCGGTCATCTGCGCCTTCACCGAGGCGAGCAGCGCCTTGCGGTCCGCCGGGGGGATCGGGCGGCCGGTCTCCTCGCTGCGGGTGAGGAGTTCGACGTTCGTACGGAGGGAGGTGAGGGGGGTACGGAGTTCGTGACCGGCGTCCGCGATGAGTTGCTGTTGCAGCTCGCGGGAGTTGGCGAGGGAGGTCGTCATCGAGTTGAACGAGCGGGAGAGACGGGCGATCTCGTCGTCACTGTCCTCGTCCACGGGGATGCGGATCGCCAAGTCCTCGGTGCGGGCGACGTGTTCTACGGCTTCGGTGAGCTTGTCGACGGGTCGGAGGCCGGCGCGGGCGACCGCCAGACCGGCGGCTCCAGCGCCGATGACTCCGACGCCGGACACGAGGAGGAGGATCAGCGCGAGGTCGTTGAGGGTGTTCTGGGTGCTCTTGAGGGGAACCGCGATGACCAGCCCGACGTTGGGGCCGACCTGGCCGCCGACGGTGGTGGCGCCCAGCGGTTTGACCACGACGCGCACCTCGGTGCCGTCCCCGTCGGTGCCGTTGCGGAAGTAGAGCTTGGTGGTGTCCCCGGTCTTGATCTCGTCCTTGTCGCTCTGGCTGACCTTGACCTTGCCGCTGGAGCCCTGGAGGACGCAGATGGTTCCGTCCTCCTTGACCACCTGTGAATAGTTGTTCCGGAACAGGGAGTCGCCACCCTGCGTGGTCTCGGTGCAGTCGTTGAGCGCGACGAGGATCTGGTCCCCAGGCGCTCGCATTCCCCTTGTCAGGTCGGCGTTCAACTGCTCGTACAACTTCCCCTGCACGATGAACCAACAGGTCACCGATACCGCCGCCACCCCGAACGCCACCGCCGCCGCGACCAGCATCGCCAGCCGTGACCGGATCGGCAGTGTCCGGAACCGGTGCAGGAACCGGTTGAGGACGTTCTTCACTCCGCCCCACCCTGTCGAAGGACATACCCCACGCCCCGAACCGTGTGCACAAGCCGAGGCTCGCCCCCGGCCTCCGTCTTGCGGCGCAGGTACATCACATACACATCAAGGGAGTTGGACGACGGCTCGAAGTCGAAGCCCCACACCGCCTTCAGGATCTGCTCGCGGGTCAGGACCTGGCGGGGATGCGCCAGGAACATCTCCAACAACGTGAACTCGGTGCGGGTCAGCTCGACTTGGCGTCCGTTCCGGGTGACCTCGCGGGTCGCGAGGTCCATGCGGAGGTCGGCGAAGGTCAGGGAGTCGTCCTCGGGGGCGTTCCCGGCCGCGGCCGCCGCCGCGTAGGAGCTGCGGCGCAGCAACGCCCGTACCCGCGCGAAGAGTTCGTCGAGTTCGAAGGGCTTGACCAGGTAGTCGTCCGCGCCCGCGTCGAGGCCGGTGACCCGGTCGCCGACCGTGTCGCGGGCCGTGAGCATCAGGATCGGGGTCGTCGTGCCGGCACCCCGCATCCGGCGGGCCGCCGTCAGGCCGTCCATGCGCGGCATCTGGATGTCGAGGACGACCAGGTCGGGCTGGTACGCGGTCGCCTTCTCCAGCGCGTCCGCGCCGTCGACGGCGACCTCGGTGTCGTACCCCTCGAACGCGAGGCTGCGCTGGAGTGCTTCGCGCACCGCCGGCTCGTCGTCGACGATCAGGATGCGCTGGGTGTCACGGTCGCCTTCGGCGGGGCTCATGGGCTGGATTCCTCGGGTGCGGTGGGACGGGGGGACAACGATCGGCTGGTCGCAATCAGCCTCGCATGTTTCCCGGCCGGTGCGTGAAGAGGGGAGGAAGTGAGAAAAAGGGTGAGATCGGCCTCGCCTCGAAGTGAGACTCCTGGCGAGATCTCCTGGCGAGATCAGCCTCGCATCGTCTGGAGGCGGTTCAGCGGCACCTTGCGGTGGTGCGTGCGGGCCGCGCTGGTGCGCAGGCCCATCAGCTCGGGGACGGGCGCCACTTCCGGCGCCCGCGCCGCCGGCGCGTGCAGTTCGTACGCCACCCCGAGGGCCAGGCCGAGACCGGCCGCTCCGGTGTCGGTCACCGTGTGCGAAACCTGCTTGATCATGACGTACTCCCTACGTGGACTTGGTTCGTGTGGCGCGTTGCCTAGCTGTCGGAGCCGCCCGCCCGCAGTGACGCCAGGTCGGACTTGACGGTGTTGATCGGGATGGCGAAGCCGATGCCGATGCTTCCGGCCTCGGTCGACGAGGACGAGGAGTTCGAACTGGACGAGTACATCGCGGAGTTGATGCCGATGATGTTGCCGTTCGCGTCGATCAGGGCGCCGCCGGAGTTGCCGGGGTTGAGGGACGCGTCCGTCTGGATCGCCTTGTACGTCGTCGTGGACGAACCGGTGTCGCCGTTGAACTGCTGGCCGCCGAACTGGAACGGCCACTGGCCCTCGCCGCCGGAACCCTGGCTCTGGCTCTCGTCCGTCGAGACGGTCACGTCACGGTTCAGGGCGGAGACGATGCCGCTGGTGACCGTGCCGGTCAGACCCTCGGGGGAGCCGATCGCGACAACCGTGTCGCCGATCTGGACGCCGGCGGAGTTGCCGAGGGTGGCCGCCTTCAGACCGGAGGCGTTCGACAACTGGAGGAGCGCGAGGTCCTTCTTGCTGTCGGTGCCGACGACCTTCGCGGTGTACGACTTGCCGTCGCTCGTCTTGACCTTGATGGACGAGGCGCCGGAGATGACGTGGTTGTTGGTGACGATCTGGCCGTCGGTGGTGATGATCACGCCGGCACCGGTCGACGAGCCGTTGCTGAGGGTGGCCTCGACCTCGACCACGCTCGGGCTGACGGTCGCGGCGATCGTGGCGACGTCGCCCTTCTTGCTGGAGGGCACGACGGCCGTGGTGGTGCTGGAGGTGGCGACGGTGTCCTTGCCGGTCAGCTCCTGGAAGGCGTACGCCGTGCCGCCGCCGACGGCCGCGGCGACGATCGCCACGGCGGCGAGCAGCGCGAGCGGACCCCGGGTGCGCTTCTTGGGCTTGGGCGCCTCGGCCTGGACGTGGGTGAGGAGAGCCGTGTCGCCGCCGCCACCGTGACCGCTGCCGGCGTCAGCGGCGAGAGCCCCGCCGTCACCGGCGCCGTAGCCGTCACCGCCGCCGTACGCTCCGCCGTCGGCGCCGAAGGCGGCCTGCGGGGCGGGCGAGGGGGCGGGAGTACTGTCCGGCCACCCGGCGGCAGCCGGCTGCTGCGTCTGCTGGACGGGCTGAGCCTGCTGCACCGGCTGAGACTCCGGCACCGGCTGGTAGGCCGGCGGGGGCGGCCACTCCGGGTTCACGGGAGAAGAGACGTGCTGCTGCTGGGGGTACGCCTGCGGCTGGTCGCCCTGGGGGGTCTCGTACTCGCCGCTGCGGCGGAAGCTCTCGGTCATGGAACAGAGCCTGTCGCGCGATCATGAGAGGTACCTGAGTCCCCGCTGAGAAGCCCGACAGAACCTCGTATGCCCGATATAAAGACGCCGGAGCCCCGGAAATTCGGGGATTCCGGCGAACCCGGTGACCTCCGGGACAGGTGGGGTCAGGACGGCTGAGCCACGGAGACTGGGCCAGGACGGGTGGGCCGGGACGGGTGGAGTCAGGTCTCGCAGCCGAAGGACGTCAGCCTTCGCAGCCGCAGGACCTCAGCCTTCGCAGCCGCAGGACTGCCGGATCACCAGCCGCGACGGGAACACCTTCAGCCGCTCGCGCCGCGACCCCGCCACCCGCAGGCCGTCGTCGAGGACGAGGTCCACGGCCGCGCGGGCCATCGCCGGGCGGTCCGAAGCGATCGTCGTCAGCTTCGGGTCGGCCAGGGCCGCTTCCTTGATGTCGTCGAAGCCGATGACACCCAGCTCGCGCGGCACGTCGATGCGCAGCTCGCGCGCGGCCCGCAGCAGGCCGATCGCCTGGTCGTCGGTGGAGCAGAAGATCGCCGGGGGCCGCCGGGGTCCGGCCAGGATCCCCAGGGCGACCTGGTAGGCGTCGTAGCGGTTGTACGGCGCCTCGAAGAGGCGGTCCTCGGTCGGCAGGCCGGCCTCGGTCATCGCGCGCCGCCAGCCCTCGACGTGGTCGGAGACCGGGTCACCGACGGACGGCGTCTCCGCCGTACCGCCCATACAGGCGACGTATTCGTAGCCGTGCTCAAGGAGATGGCGTACGGCGACCTGGGCGCCGCCCAGGTCGTCTGTGACGACGGCGACGTCGTCGATCGCCTCGGGGCGCTCGTGCAGGAGGACGACCCGGGCGTCCCATGCCTCGATCTCCGCGGCGGCGTTGTCGTTCAGCGCGTGGCTGACGAGGATCAGGCCGGAGACCCGCATCCCGAGGAACGCGCGCAGGTAGTGCACCTCGCGCTCGCCCACGTAGTCGGAGTTGCCGACCAGCACCATCTTTCCGCGCTCGGACGCGGCCTGTTCCACCGCGTGCGCCATCTCCCCGAAGAAGGGCTGGCGCGCGTCCGGCACGATCAGGCCTATGAGGTCCGTACGCCGCGACGCCATGGCCTGGGCCACCCGGTCGGGTCGGTACCCCAGCTCCTTGATCGCGGCGAGGACACGCTCGCGCGTGGCCGGGGCAACCGGCCGGGGTCCGTTGTTGATGACATAGCTGACAACGGCGGTCGAAGTACCCGCCAGCCGCGCCACATCATCCCGAGTCACCTTGGCCACGCGCGGAGTCTACGCGGATGGACCCGCTCTGGGCAGGGCGTTTCGAAGCTTCTCTGAGCTTCTCCACAGCTTCTCTGTGCGGAAGCGACGCCCTGCCCGGATACGGTTACGCCTCGGCCCGGAGCTCGGCCGGGATCTCGGCGGCGTCCAGGGCGGCCGAATCGGCCGTACCGTCCGCATCCTCCGGCTTTGCGTCGGCGATGGCAGCGCTTGCCTTGAGCTTGGCCTCGTCGCCGCCCCGGTCGCCCTTCTCCGGGGTCACGAATCGATAACCGACGTTCCGGACGGTCCCGATCAGCGACTCGTGCTCGACTCCGAGCTTCGCGCGCAGGCGCCGTACGTGGACGTCGACCGTCCGCGTACCGCCGAAGTAGTCGTAGCCCCAGACCTCCTGCAGCAGCTGTGCGCGCGTGAAGACGCGGCCCGGGTGCTGTGCGAGGTACTTGAGGAGCTCGAACTCCTTGAAGGTCAGGTCGAGGACCCGGCCCTTGAGCTTGGCGGAGTACGTCGCCTCGTCCACGGAGAGATCGCCGTTGCGGATCTCCATGGGGGAGTCGTCGTTGACGATCTGCTGGCGGCCCATGGCCAGGCGCAGTCGCGCCTCGACCTCGGCCGGGCCGGCCGTGTCGAGCAGCACGTCGTCGATGCCCCAGTCGGCGGTGACGGCCGCGAGGCCGCCCTCGGTGACGACGAGGATGAGCGGACAGCCCGGACCGGTGGACCGGAGCAGCTGACACAGGCTGCGCACCTGAGGCAGGTCGCGGCGGCCGTCGATCAGGATGACGTCGGCACCTGGGGTGTCGACGAGGGCGGGGCCTTCGGCCGGAGCCACGCGCACGTTGTGCAGCAGCAGGCCAAGGGCCGGAAGCACCTCCGTCGACGGCTGGAGGGCATTGGTCAGGAGCAGCAGAGAACTCATACGTCTGGTTCCTCCTCGGTCCCTGCGAGGACGTTTGCGGCACTGCGGCATTGCGGCGATGCTCTGTGATCCCGGGGGCCCTGTATCACCGGCGTCCACCTGTGGTTTCCCGCGGTTTCCCGCTTCGTATACAACGCTCCCGGAAGCACAAAAGGACCCGGGGGCTTCGCTGCCCGAGTCCTCTGCCCAGCAGAATAGCCCACATGAGCACTGGTTCGGCAGGTCATGTGGCACGTTCCACCGTTCGTCCGAACTCTGAGACGATCAGACGCACACCTTTGCGGACGTTTCTGCACACCGACGACGGGGTGACGATCGATTCCGTATACGAACCGGGGGCGGCCGTATACGACGCCCCCCGGTCACCTTCCGGTGACCCGGTGTTCGTCGTGGCGCACGGTTTCACGGGCGACGTGGACAAGCCGCACATACGACGGGTGGCCGAGGCGTTCGCCCAGTACGGGGCCGTGGTCACCTTCTCCTTCCGGGGGCACGGCGCCTCCGGCGGACGGTCCACCGTCGGCGACCGCGAGGTGCTCGATCTGGCGGCGGCGGTCGCCTGGGCGCGCGAACAGGGGCACGCGCGCGTGGTCACCGTCGGCTTCTCGATGGGCGGTTCGGTGGTGCTGCGGCACGCGGCGCTGTACGGACCGGGTCGTTCCGAAAGTTCACCGGGTGATTCCGGGGGTTCGGGGCGCGAGGGGCGCACGGAAGCGCACACGGACGCGGTGGTTTCCGTGAGTGCGCCGGCCCGTTGGTACTACCGGGGCACGGCTCCCATGCGCAAGCTGCACTGGCTGGTGACCCGCCCCGAGGGCCGTCTGGTCGGCCGCTACGGCCTCAACACCCGTATCCACAACCGGGATTGGGACCCGGTCCCGCTCTCCCCGGTCGAGGCGGTCCCGCGCATCGCGCCGACGCCCCTCCTCATCGTGCACGGCGACCGCGACGGCTACTTCCCCGTCGACCACCCCCGCATGCTGGCCGACGCCGCCGGTGACCACGCCGAACTCTGGCTGGAGCCGGGCATGGGCCACGCCGAACACGCCTCCGCGGACGACCTGCTGGCCCGCATCGGGCGCTGGGGCAGTTCACAGGACAGTTAGCCTGACGGTGTTGACGCCTGTCCGTCGACACCGGTCTACCGAGGAAGCGAGCACATGCCAAAGGTCACGGTGCGCTACTGGGCCGCCGCGAAGGCCGCGGCCGGCATCGCCGAGGAGCCGTACGACGCGGCCACCCTCGCCGACGCCCTCACCGCCGTCCGCGAGCGACACCCCGGGGAACTCGCCCGCGTACTGCTGCGATGCTCGTTCCTCGTCGACGGTGACCCCGTGGGCACCCGCGGACATGAGACGGTACGGCTGGCCGAGGGCGGCACGGTCGAGGTGCTCCCGCCGTTCGCAGGAGGATGAGCGATGAGCAACCAGCCGTATGAGGGCTACGACGAGAACTACGACCCCTACGCGCAGCAACAGCAGCCGCAAGCACAGGCACAGGCCCAAGCGCAGGCGCAGGCGTGGCCCGGTCACCAGCAGCAGTCGTACGACGACCCGCAGGCCGACCAGCAGTACACCCAGCAGTGGCAGGGCCAGACCTGGGACACGCAGGTCCACCAGACCATGCCGCCCGCGCCCGCCGCCCCGGACGCCGCGTACCTGCCGCCGCAGAACCAGCAGGCGCCCCAGGGCTACGACCCCTACGCGCAGGCCCAGGCGTACGCCCAGCCGCCCGGACCCGAGGTGCAGGCACCGGTGGCCCCCGCCCCTGTGGCTCCCTCCGCCGCAGAGGGCTACGGCCCTCCCTCCCTCGTCGGCAACGCCCGCATCACCGACGCCCAGCGGGCCCGGCTGGAGGGGCGTTCGCCGATCATCGAACCGGGGATGCAGCCCGCCGCGCTCACCGCCGTGCTGGGGCTGCTGCTCGCGGTCACCGCGCAGGTCGGGTCGTACGCCCTCGTCGTGCCGCTCGTCGTTCTTCAGGCGGTGACGGCCGCGGGCTGGTTCCGGCTGAACGGGATGTGGCCCGCGCGGCAGGGCATCGCGCTGGCCTTCGCGGGCGCGCTCGTCGCGGACGTGGCACTGCTCGCGGCCGGGCGGGAGAACGGTCCCGCCGCGATCCTCGGCACCCTGGGTGTCTGGGTCCTGCTCTCCCTCGTCATGCAGCTGCGCTCGCACGCCGACCCGGACACCCGCATCCAGAGCCTGATGGCGACGGTCGCCTCGGCGGCCCTGGCCATCGTCGCGACCGGCCACCTGGCGGCCGACCCGGACGCGGTGACGGTCGGCGCGGCCGCGGTCGCGGTAGCCGTGTTGGCCCGCGCGCTTCCGCTGCCGACCGTGGCGTCCGTCGTCGTCTCCCTCCTCGCCGCCGCCGGTGCGGGCATCGCCGTCGGCGGGATGACGGGCCTCGGCGCGAAGGGCGCGTTCCTCGGCGCGGGCGCGGGGGTCTGTGCCCTCATCGGTCACCGTGTGTCGAGCTACGACTACCCGTCCCGCTTCGTCCACTTCACGGCCGGTGTGGCTCTGCCGCTCGCCGCGGCGGCCCCGGCGGTGTACGTGCTGGGACGGGCGCTGGTGTAGCCAAGTGCCGTGTCGTAGGCGGTAGTTAGTCGTGTAGACGGTAGTTGAGAGCACTGTCACAGGTGATCGACAATTTCCCGGTACACGCGTCTGGCAGGACTACTCTCGCGCTCGGCGGCCACCAGGTCGTTGTACCGCTTTCGTCGACGACCACCAGGTGGGGATCTCCGTACATGCGTGGGCTACGAATACTTCTGATCGTCGTGGTGATTCTGGGGGCCCTGTTCGTGATCGTGGACCGGGTCGCGGTCCACTTCGCGGAGCAGGAGGCGGCGTCCAAGGTGAAGACCAGCGAGAACCTGGCCAGCACCCCCGACGTCTCCATCAAGGGCTTCCCCTTCCTCACCCAGGTCGCCTCCGGTGAGCTGGACGACGTGGAACTCGGCGTCGCGGACTACGAGGCCCCGACCGGCAACACGAGCGGCACCGGCGCGACCACGATCCGGATCGACGATCTCAAGGCCGATATGAAGGACGTCAAGTTCTCCGGCGACTACAGCACCGCCACGGCGGCCACCGCGACGGGCACCGCGAGCATCTCCTACGACCAGCTGCTCAAGGCCGCCAAGTCGGCGCCGACGGACGTCTTCACCGGCGTCACGGCCCAGATCGTCAGCCTCTCGGACGGCGGCGACGGCAAGATCAAGGCCGACATGAAGGTCACGGTCTCCGGGATCGGGACGACGACGTACCCGGTGCTCAGCACGGTCAGCGTCGAGGGCAACACGGTCAAGGTGCACGCCGACAACCTGCCCAAGCTGGTCGTGGACCTCGCCGACTCCCGTATCCGCTCGATCACCGACTTCCAGCAGACGCTCGACCAGCTGCCTGGCGGCGTGAAGCTGGACAGTGTGCAGGCCGCGAAGAGCGGTGTGGACATCAAGGTGAAGGGTTCGAACGTCAGGCTGGCCGGGTAGGACGACGGGCGGTGCCGTTCCGGGTGGACGGCGGGTGTCCGAGGGGCGAGACGCCCGCGTCCGTGCGGCAGGGGAATTAACGGCTTCGAGGGCCCGGAATCCCTGTCGTAGGGCCTCCGGTGGCTTTCTTGTCTCACATCGCGGACGATCGCGTCTCAAAATACGACACACCGGTGACATGCCCCGCGATCCGTCCCTACGATCGACCCTATGCAGTGCACATGGAGCGCCCTTCGGCCGAGGGGCCAGGCGGACGACCTCACGAAGCGGCGGGCAGTGGACCTGTGCCGCGTCGCCGCCATGCTCTGTCGCACTTTCTGAGCGGAAGCGCAGACTTCCGCCTTCCCCCGTGCCCCTGATCAGGGGCACCCGCGCGCTGCCCTCGGAATCGAACCGGACGCGAGCGCGCACCCCTCTCTCACGCACCGCACCGCCGTAACTGCCCCGGAGGAGAAAAGCATGAGCCGCAGTGACGTCCTGGTCGACGCCGACTGGGTCGAGGCCAACCTCGACAACCCGACCGTGGCGATCGTCGAGGTCGACGAGGACACGTCCGCGTACGAGAAGAACCACATCAAGAACGCGATCCGGATCGACTGGACGAAGGACCTCCAGGACCCGGTACGCCGTGACTTCGTCGACCAGGAGGGCTTCGAGAAGCTCCTGTCCGGCAAGGGCATCGGCAACGACACGCTGGTGATCCTCTACGGCGGCAACAACAACTGGTTCGCCTCGTACGCCTACTGGTACTTCAAGCTCTACGGCCACGACAACGTCAAGCTCCTCGACGGTGGCCGCAAGAAGTGGGAGCTGGACGCCCGCGAGCTGGTCGAGGAAGTTCCCTCGCGCCCCACCACCGACTACAAGGCGAAGCCGCAGAACAAGGCGATCCGTGCGTTCCGCGACGACGTCGTGGCGGCCATCGGTGCGCAGAACCTGGTCGACGTCCGGTCGCCCGACGAGTTCAGCGGCAAGCTGCTCGCGCCGGCGCACCTTCCGCAGGAGCAGTCGCAGCGTCCGGGCCACGTCCCGTCCGCCCGCAACATCCCGTGGTCGAAGAACGCCAACGACGACGGCACCTTCAAGTCGGACGACGAGCTCAAGGAGCTCTACGTCGACGAGCAGGTCGACCTGGCGAAGGACACCATCGCGTACTGCCGTATCGGCGAGCGCTCGGCCCTGACCTGGTTCGTGCTGCACGAGCTGCTCGGTGTCGAGAACGTCAAGAACTACGACGGCTCCTGGACCGAGTACGGCTCCCTGGTCGGCGTCCCGATCGAGCTCGGCGCCAACAAGTAAGCAACCGCACAACCGCTGCGACCTGAAGGAAACCAAGACATGTGTGGAGCGAAGGCCGGCGGCCCCGACGCCTCGACGATCAAGCCCGGTGAGACCACCATCCAGGGCCAGGTGACCCGCGACGGCGAGCCGGTGACGGGCTACGTCCGGCTCCTGGACTCGACCGGCGAGTTCACCGCGGAGGTCCCGACCTCCGCCACGGGCCAGTTCCGCTTCTACGCGGCCGAAGGCACCTGGACCGTCCGCGCCCTCGTTCCGGGCGCCACCGCCGACCGCACGGTGGTCGCCCAGACGGGCGGCCTGGCGGAGGTGGCGATCGCCGTCTGATCGCCGTCCGGCAGCACGTGCACGGTCTGAAGGGCCGCACCTCTTTCGGTGCGGCCCTTTGGCGTGCCCGGGCCTACGCTTGAAGCATGCTGGCACGTCGCCGTCGCGTGGCCTCTTCTTGATGCGCTCCTTGCACTGCTTCGCAGGCTGCGGAGCGCTGCGCCGGCCTCCGGCCGTCGGCGCCGGTGGGCCTGCGTCTGTGAAGTGGCTTTGATGCGGGCCGACGCTGGAGGTGTCTACGCCCGCCGTCGACACGTGGCCCTTCCTTGACGCGTTGGCGCTGCTGGGGCCACACCTTTCCGGATGCGGCCCTTTGGCGTGCCCAGGCCTACCCTGGAAGCATGCTGGCACGTCGCCGTCGCGTGTACTTCGTCATGATGGGCATCTGTATCGGGCTGTTCGTCCTGGCCTGGGGAGTCGTGCGGATCTGGTCGGTGCCCGCGGCCGTGGGGATGTGCGTGGTCGCGATGCTGATCCCGCCGGT
Organism: Streptomyces sp. NPDC058469; assembly: GCF_042721125.1. Taxonomy (NCBI): domain Bacteria; kingdom Bacillati; phylum Actinomycetota; class Actinomycetes; order Kitasatosporales; family Streptomycetaceae; genus Streptomyces; species Streptomyces sp. NPDC058469. The sequence continues at coordinate 10,481 of NZ_JBHXME010000083.1, read as the reverse complement.
CGCCGCCATGGTCGCCAACCGGCGCGGCCCCGACGACCGCTGGTGGGACGACCCGTCCGGCGATCCCAAGTCCGACGACTGGTGGGACGAACTGGACGGCAAGAAGCGCCGCCAGTAGGCAACGCGGAAAGCGGGTACAGGGCGGGCATGTCTCCTACGACCTTGACCACCGTGGTGTTCGACGCGCCTGACGCGCACGAGCTGGCCGACTTCTACTGCCGACTGCTCGGGTACGTGGTGCGGGAGGACGAACCCGACTGGCTGGTCATCGTGCCGCCCGGGGGAGGCACCGGTCTCTCCTTCCAGACCGAGCCGGAGTACGTCCCGCCGGTGTGGCCCACCCGCAAGCCCGGCGAGCAGCAGATGATGCTGCACCTCGACATCGAGGTCGACGACCTGGAGACCGAGACGGCGAGGGCGGTGGCGGAGGGGGCCACGCTCGCCGACTACCAGCCCCAGGATCACGTACGGGTCTTCTTCGACCCGGCGGGACACCCGTTCTGTTTGTGGCGACAGACATAGGGGGTCTTCGAACGTGAGCGGTGCGGCCCTTTGTCCGTTCCCGCCGGAGCGGACCCTCTCCGCGGAAATGTGACACTTCTGGGTCGAGTGTCACATTTCCGGGACTCGCTCCCTGGCGCCGAGCGGCCCCGTGCAGCGCCCGACTTCGAAGACCCGGCATTGGTGGTCAGGTCGTAGCGATGATCGCCATCAGCAGTCCGCCGATGCACATCGCCGTGAGCGCCCCGGTCCAGAAGGCGTCCTCGCGCAGGGCCCGGGGTGCCCGGAACCGTCGGCGGCGGGCGGGTGCGGGCGCGGGCACGAGTGGTGGTGGCTCCTGCTGTCGTACGACGGGCAAGGGCGCGGGCATGAGCGGCGGCGGTACCGCCTGGACCGGGGGTACCTGGATCAGCTGGTGAGGGCGCGGACGGTTCATGCGGGGTGGGCCTCACTCCGGTGTTTGCGGAGCAGTACGTTCGCGTCGGTCTCGGCGCTGTGGTCATGTGCCGTGCGTGCGGCGGCCCGGAGTTCGGCCAGTTCCGCGCACCCCGCGCAACCGGGGGCCGGCTGCGGCGGGACGGCGACCAGGAACGGGGCGTCGGTCCGCGCGCGGTAGTTCGCCGCGCGGACCCCGGCGCTCATGCGCTCCTGGTCCGTCGCCGGTCGCAACGACTCGGGGTCGGCCTGCCACTCGCGCCCGCCGCCGACGGGGCGCAACAGCGCGTAGGGCCCTGCCTTGTCCTGGTACTCGCCGACCGTGTTGGTCGCGGGGTCGTAGAGCAGCGTTCCGGGTTCCATCGGCGCCTCCTCCTCTTCCTTTTTGTGCAACTTACATACAGAATGCGACAGTTGGACTACTCTGTGCATTCCTGGGTGTTACGAGGATGGCCCAGGTCGGAGGCGAACGCAGCGCCAACGGGCTCAACTTCCGCGTCTGGCGCTCCAAATTCCACAAATTCCACAGGAGGTCGCGATGCCGCAACGGCTGGTGGTCACGGAACGAAGCCATGAGCCCAGGAAGCGGTTTGCCGAGGAGTTGCGGCGGTTGAGGCGTGAACGGGGCCTGAGCCTGCGGGACTTGTCGAAGGGGGTCGGGTGGGACTCGTCGCTGTTCGGCAAGATGGAGCGAGGGGGCACGCTGGGTGGGCCCGAGGTCGTACAGGCGCTGGACCAGTTCTATGGGACGGCCCCGCTGCTACTCACCTTGTGGGAGTTGGCAGTTGGTGACCCGAGGCAGTTCAAGGAGCAGTACCGGCGGTATATGGCGTTGGAGGCCGAGGCTCTGGGGTTGTGGCAGTACTCCGTAAGCGCGCCGCCAGGTCTGCTCCAGACGGACGGGTATGTGCGCGAGGCGCTCGCGGCGGGTGGCGCCAAGGGCGAGGAACTGGAGCAGCAGGTTGAAGCGCGCGTGCGGCGACGGAAGTTGCTGGAGGGCGAGGACGCACCGCCGTTCCGCGCCATCATCTCCGAAGCGGTGCTGCGCATGGGGATGCGCGACAAGCAAGCATGGCGTCAGCAGTTGGGGTTCCTGGCTGAGGTGGCGGAGCACCCGAACATCACGCCCCACGTCCTGCCGTTCGGCAGTGGAGTCCACGGTCTGACGAACACCGACACCATGTTCCTGAGGCTGCCCGACGGTCGTACCGTGGCTTACACAGAGAACGATGTGCGTGGCGAACTGATCGAGGAAACCGAACGGGTTGAGCGCCTGCAACGTGCATATGATGCGGTACGCGACCTTGCGATGTCCCCGGCGGAGTCGCGATCGTTCGTCCTGCGGATGTTGGAGGAAGTGCCGTGCGAGTCATCGACCTGAGCAACGTCACATGGCGGAAGAGCAGTTACAGCAACACCGACGGCGGCAACTGCATCGAAGTCTCCGACGACTTGCTGAGCGCCGCCGACTGGCGCAAGAGCAGCTACAGCAACACCGACGGCGGCGAGTGCCTTGAGTTCGCCGACAACCTCCCCCTCGTCCCCGTCCGTGACAGCAAGAACCCCGCCCACGGCACCCTCGTCTTCGGCGTCGACGCCTGGGCGGAGTTCGTCGGCTCGGTCAAGACTCAGTAGACGAGCGCCTGCGTACTGTCAGCCATCGCCTCCTGTACGAACACCTGCGCCCCGGCGATCCGTACGCCCTCGATGACATCCTTCTCGGAGATGTCCCGCCGGGCAGCGCACTGCGTGCACAACGTGACGCGGCCCGCTGCCAGGATCGAGTCGATCAGGTCCGGCAGCGGTGCGGCGTGCGGGAGTTGGAACTCGGCGGCGCGGCCCGGCAGCGCGAACCACGCGGACTCCCCGGTCAGCCACAGCGAGACGTCCACCCCGCTGGCAACGGCGACCGCAGCCACCGTGAACGCCTGTGAGCAGCGTTCGGGAGCGTCGGCCCCTGCCGTCACCTTGATCACGAGCTTCTTCGACATGACCGAATCGTAATCAACTCCCTTACAACTCCCCGCAATAGCTGTGGGTCTTCTGTGCGCACATATGGAATGCACACGTCACGTTCTGTGGGGGACGTTTTGGAAGTACCCGAAGAAACACCTGAAGACAGACCGGGAGAGGTAACCGAAGAGGTAACCGAGCCCGTGTCCGAGACCGTGTCCGAGCCCGAGCCCGAGACCGCGTTCGATCCTGAGCCCGTGTCCGAGGCCCGCCCGCGCCGCCGCGGCCGTACCACTCTCCTGATCGCCGTCGCCGCCGTGCTCGGTGTCGTCGCCGGTACCTGCACGGGTTTTCTCGTCCAGGCCGACCGCGCGCCCGACAAGCTGCCCTCGCTCTCGCAGCCCACGCTCACGCAGGCGAAGGGCCCGGCTCCAGAGCCCCTGTCCGCCGCCCAGGACCGTCAGGTCAAGGTCGACGGCGACCTGCGCAAGCTCCTGCTCAAGAAACCGAGCGGGGCGCGGGCGGCCACCTACCCCCTGGGCAATGACGGCTGGCTGGACCTGGCCGAATACGCCGAGATGTTCACGACGCCGGACGATGCCTTCGGCTACCAGGTCGAGAAGGAGTTCCGGCGCGCCGCCGTCACTCAGTGGCGCGAGGGTACGCGCGACGTCGAGGTCCTCCTGGAGCAATACCGCCAGGAGGTCGGCCTCGGGGCCTCCGACACCGCCACCGACTCCTTCTACTGGGCCGAGCGCAAGTCTCACACCAGCAGCTGGGCCATCCCCGGCACGGGCGACGGAATGGCGTACGTCCACGGCGCCTCGGACGGCGAGTACAGCGCCGAGGCCCACGCCTGGCGCGGCGACGTCGCCTTGGAGATCTGGATCTACGACACGAAGCCGATCCCGAAGAAGAAGATCATGGATCTGGCAGAGCAGCAGATGGAGCGGCTGTGACCGAGAACCAGTCCGACGAGGCCGGACAGGCGGAGCCGGTGCAGTCCGCGGAGCCCACGAATCCGGTCACGCCCGAGGCTGCGCCCGTGCCCGTGGCTGCGCCCGTGCCCGAAGCCGTGCCCGAAGCCGTGCCCGAGCCCGAGCCCGAGCCCGAGCCCGAAGCCGAAGCCGAAGCCGTGCCCGAGGCCATCGCTGCGCCCGCGCCTGAAGCCGTGCCCGAGCCCCAGGCCCCCAAGAAGCCCGTCCGCCGTGGCCGTGTCGCCGCAGTCGCCGGCTGTGTCCTGCTGGCCCTCGCTGTCGTCGGCGGGGTCGGTTACACCGTGGTGACCGTGAACGGTGCCGACCGGGACGCGGGCGCCCCCACCTGGAAGTTCCCCAAGGACGCGGCGGAGCGGAAGGCGGCGCCGGCCAAGGGGCTGAGTGGCGTGCTCCAGCCGTACACCGCCCATGGGTACGTCCGCGGTCCGGACATCGCCGAGTTCGGGAACGACGCCGAGCTGACCGGGCGCGAGGCCACCGCCCTGCGCAAGGGGGAGTTCAGCGGCCTGCCCCGCTCCCAGCGGCTCCTGCTGGAGAAGCAGATCGACCGGGAGCAGATCAAGGGCATGGCCATGCGCAGCTACCTCTATCCCGCCGCCGAGGACATCAGCGCTTACACCGTCGAGGTCCAGCTGGTCCAGATGGACGAGAAGGCCGCACGGAGCCTCGCCACGTACGAGAACGAACTCCTGGACACGGTGACCGTGTTCCGAAAGGGGCCCACCGTCCCGGGCCACAAGGACGCGAAGTGCTTCCTGTCGAAGAACGAGGCCGGGGAGAAGCTCAGCGACATGCTCTGCTTCGCGTCCGAGGGCGACGTCATGATCACGATCAACGCGTCCGGGACCAAGGCGATGGACACGAAGGAGATCGCCTCGTTCCTGGGCGATCAGCTCGGCCGCATCAAGACGACGGGGGAAGCGGTATGACCGAGCAGCAAGAGGCCGAGACCTCGGCGGCGACTCCAGCCGAGACCTCGGCGGCGGTTCCGGTGGCGACTCCAGCCGAGACCTCGGCGGCGGTCCCGGCGGCGGCTCCAGCCGGGACCTCGGCGGCGGTCCCGGTGGCGGCTCCGGCGGAGACCTCGGCGGAGGCTCCGGCCGTGACTCCGGTGGCGGCTCCGGCGGAGGTCCCGGCCGAGGCCCCGGCCGTGGTCCCGCCCATGCCGGAAGCACCCCCGCTGGTGCCCGAGCCGGAAGCCGCGCCGCAAGCCCCGGTCCGCAAGGATCGCCGGGTCCTGCGCGCGGCCCTCCGCTGGACCGCGGCCGTCGTGGTGTTCGCGGCGGCCGGGGCGGGAACGGCGTACGGCATCACGCAGATGAAACGGACCGACGTACCCGGTCTCGCGACCGCGTCGGACGGGCGCTGGGACTACCCGGAGATCACCAGGCCGCCCCTGCCCTCCGGCAGCCCGGGCCCGTTCGCCGCGGCCAACAAGACGAACGCCCACTACGCGGACCAACGCGCACTGCTCCTGCCGGCGCCGAAGGGCGCGAAGGCCGACGCGTCGTTGCGCGGCACGGACGGCTGGCTGCCGACGAAGACGTTCCTCGCGCAGTACGCGGACGCGGACGACCGCAAGGAACTCGGCCAGAAACTGACCGACGACGGCCTCCGCCACATCACGTCCCGCGGCTGGACCACACTGGACGGCACGCACACCCGGATCTACCTGCTCCAGTTCGACACCGCGATCGCCGCGGACGAACTGTTCTCGCCGGGTCTCATCTCGTACGACAGCCCGGTCTACGCCCTGACCGGCGCCCCGGAGACCAGCTACGACGACGCCGTCAAGACCGAGATCCTCGCCGGGAACGTCAAGTCCTCGGCGTACACCGAGGACAAGCCGTACGGCGCCGAGGACGTGCGCCAGGCCTACCTCTCGGCCGGCGACACCCTCGCGCTGGTCGTGCAGTCCCGCAAGGGAGCGGCGAAGGCCGTCCCGTTCGAGCAGACGGTGACGCTCCAGAGCCAGCTGCTCGGCTGAACCACCGACTGCCGTACCTCACCGTGAGCACCGGGGCCCAGCCGCGTAAGCTGGGCCCCGGCCCTGTGTACGCAAGTACCGCACCACGCTCACCCAAGCTCATCCGAGGAGCACCCGTGGAGATCTTCTTCGAAACCCTGCTGGTCCTGGTCTGCGTCGGCGTCCTCGCCTTCGCCGGACTGAGCGTGAAGAAGCTGTACCAGGGCCAGCGCTGACCCCCACCGAGGAACTGCTGACGTCATGATCGAGATCCCGTCCGACCTCCACAAGGACCTGGTCCCCCTCGTCTTCCTGCTCGGCGACTGGGCCGGCGCGGGCGTGCACGACTTCCCGGGCTCCGAGAAGTGCAACTTCGGCCAGGAGGTCACCTTCAGTCACGACGGCCGTGACTTCCTGGAGTACCGCTCCCACACCTGGGTCCTGGACAACGACGGCAACAAGGTCCGCCCCCTGGAGACCGAGTCCGGCTTCTGGCGCATCGACGCCGACCGCAAGGTCGAGGTCACGATGACCCGCGACGACGGCGTGGTCGAGATCTGGTACGGCGAGCTGGCCAAGCAGAAGCCCCAGATCGACCTGGTCACGGACGCCGTCGCCCGCACCGCCGCCTCCGGCCCCTACACCGGCGGCAAGCGCCTCTACGGCTACGTCAAGAGCGACCTCATGTGGGTCGGCGAGAAGCAGACCCCCGAGGTCGAACTCCGCCCCTACATGTCCGCCCACCTGAAGAAGATCGTCACCCCGGACGACGTCGAACGCTGGGCGAAGGCCCTCCCGGACGACATGCCGGACGACGGGATCGCTTTCTTCAAGTAGTCCTAGACTCTGAGGTGTGGTGAGCACCCAAGGCATGGACCCAGGCACTGACTGGAAGACCGATCTGCGGCAGCGCGGCTACCGGCTGACCCCGCAGCGGCAGCTTGTGCTCGAAGCCGTGGACACCCTTGAGCACGCGACCCCCGACGACATCCTCGTGGAAGTGAGGAAGACGGCGTCGGGGGTCAACATCTCCACGGTGTACCGGACCCTGGAGCTCCTCGAAGAGCTCCAGCTGGTCAGTCACGCGCACCTGGGGCACGGGGCGCCGACGTACCACCTCGCCGACCGGCACCACCACATCCACCTCGTCTGCCGTGACTGCACGAACGTCATCGAGGCCGATGTCGAGGTGGCCGCCGAGTTCCGGGCCAAGCTGCGGGACACCTTCGGCTTCGAGACGGACATGAAGCACTTCGCGATCTTCGGCCGCTGCAAGGACTGCGCAAAAGCCCGCGAGAACGCGACCGGTAAGACTTCAGCTGAGTCTTCAACTACCGAGTCGTAGGCTTACCGGTATGAAGAGCCCCCTGTTGTCCCTGCCCGGCGCCGTCTCCGCCGAAGGAGTGGACGAAGGCGTCGCCGCCCACTACGGCGACCTGTTCCGTGAGCAGCGCACCCTCGCCGACGGCACCGGTTTCGTGGACCTCTCGCACCGCGGGGTCGTCGCCGTCACCGGTGACGACCGGCTGAGCTGGCTGCACCTCCTGCTCACCCAGCACGTCAGCGACCTGCCCACCGGCGTGGCCACCGAGGCGCTGATCCTCTCCGCGCACGGCCACATCGAGCACGCCCTGTACCTCGTCGACGACGGCACCACGGTGTGGATGCACACCGAACCGGACACCCAGGAGGCGCTCATCGCCTACCTGGAGTCGATGAAGTTCTTCTACCGCGTCGAAGTCACCGACCGCACAAGCGAGTTCGCGGTGGTGTACGTCCCCGCCGGTTCCATCGCCGAGGTCCCGGCCGGCGCCGTCGTACGCGAGACGCCGTACGGCCGTGATCTCTTCCTCCCGCGCGAGGACCTGGAGTCGTACGCCGAGAAGTCCGGCCCGCCGGCCGGGATTCTGGCCTACGAGGCGCTGCGCGTCGAGCACCACCGCCCCCGCCTCGGCTTCGAGACCGACCACCGCACCATCCCGCACGAGCTGGGCTGGATCGGCACGGCGGTCCATCTCCAGAAGGGCTGCTACCGCGGCCAGGAGACCGTCGCCCGCGTCGAGAACCTCGGCAAGCCCCCGCGCCGCCTCGTCTTCCTCCACCTCGACGGCAGCGAGGTCCATCTCCCGGGCCACGGCACGGAGTTGAGGCTCGCGGAGGAGGGCGCGGAGGGCCGGAAGATCGGCTTCATCACGACGTCCGTACGCCACCACGAACTCGGCCCGATCGCCCTCGCGTTGGTGAAGCGGAACGTGCCGCTGGACGCGCCGCTGCTGGCCGATACGACGGCGGCGGCCCAGGAAGTCGTCGTGGAGCCGTAGGGCTTTCGAGAGGACCTTAGAGGTCGACTACTACGGTGAACGGGCCGTCGTTCGTGAGCGAGACGCGCATCTGGGCGCCGAAGCGGCCCGTGGCCACCGTGGCGCCCAGGGCGCGGAGTTGGGAGACGACCTCGTCGACGAGTGGCTCCGCGATGTCGCCGGGGGCGGCGGCGTTCCAGGTGGGGCGGCGGCCCTTGCGGGCGTCGCCGTAGAGCGTGAACTGGCTGATGACGAGGAGCGGGGCGTCGATGTCGCTGCACGACTTCTCGTCGTGCAGCATGCGGATCGACCAGAGTTTGCGGGCCAGTTGGGCCGCCTTCTCCTTGGTGTCCTCGTGGGTGACGCCGACGAGGACGCAGAGTCCCTCGCCCTCGATCGCCCCGACCGTCTCGCCCTCCACGACGACGCTCGCGCCGTCCACCCTCTGCACCACTGCTCGCATGGGTTCCATGATGCCGTGCGGGCGGGAACGGCTCGGAGGGGGCCGTAGGAGAGCCGTAAGAGGGTCGTAGGAGGGCCTATTTTTGATCCTTAACCCCCCATCTGGGGCCGTTCGGGGGCACTCGGTCACATAGCGGCCACTTGGGGTGGCACGATGCTGTCCACACGCCGGTCGAGGGACGGTAGAGGCACATGAGCACACCGAGTACCGGGCAGCCCCCCGGGCCTGTCTCGCTGATCCGCGCGGGAGGACCGGCCACGCGCCGTCCGCCCGCGCAGCGCGTCGACAGCCCGCTGCTGCCCGCCGAACCGCCCGCACCGGCCCTGACCGCGCTACGGCTCCCGGAGCTGCGCGCGCTGCGCCGCGACGCCCAGCGGGACGAGGCCGACCTGAGTTACGTACGACGGCTCCTCCAGGGCCGGATCGACATCCTGCGCGCCGAACTGGCCCGGCGTTCCCCGGCGGGCGCGGCCTCCGTCGTCGACCGGCTGTCGGAGATCCTGACCGACGCACCCGCCCGGCACCGCTCGTCGGCCCGGCACGTCACGCTGGGCACCCCGCACAGCGAGGAGTACCGGCTGCTGGCCGCCGAGATGCTCGCCGAGGTCGAACTGTCCGACCTGGAAGCGCGCACCGACCTGGAACTGACCACCGCGATGGGCCGCCTCGTACGGTACGAACAGCAGGTGTCCCGCCGCCGTCAGCTCCTCCAGCACACGGCCGACGGCTGCAGCGCGGAGATCGCCCGCAGGTACCGTGAGGGAGAGGCACAGGTGGACGACCTGCTGATGTGAGGGGCCCGGCGTGACGACTGAGGATGCAGGGTTTGCGGGAGCTTTTGATACGCCTCCTCCGGTGCTTGCGGAGGTCGTCCGTTCCGGCTTCGTGGAGAGTCGGCACAGGGGAAGCTTGGTGGTCCTGGCAGCGGACGGTTCGGTGGAATGGGCGCTGGGTGATGTGACGACCCCCGTCTTCCCTCGCTCCTCCAACAAGCCGATGCAAGCGGCGGGAGTCCTGCGCGCGGGCCTGGACCTCACCGGCGAACGCCTCGCGATCGCCGCCGCGAGCCACTCCGGCGAACTCTTCCACCGAGATCTCGTACGACGCCTGCTCGCCGAACACGGCCTGGACGCAGGGCAGTTGCAGTGCCCGCCGGACCTTCCGCTGGACCCGGTCGAGCAGGAGACGTACCTGGCGTCGGGTGCCGTACGTGACCGGATCGCCATGAACTGTTCCGGCAAGCACACGGCGATGTTGGCGGCGTCGCTGCTGCGGGGGTGGCCGCTGGAGTCGTACCTGGACCCCGGGCATCCGTTGCAAAAACTTATCCACAGGGTTGTGGACGAATCGGCGGGGGAGCGGGTCGCGGCTGTGGGTACGGACGGCTGCGGTGCCCCGTTGCTGGCGATCAGCCTGACGGGCCTGGCGCGTGCGTACCGTTCCTTCGTTCTGGCGGAGCCGGGTTCGGCTGAACGCAGGGTCGCTGACGCGATGCGGGCTCACCCCGAGTACGTCGCCGGCACGCGGCGGCCTGACACCCACCTGATGCGCGCGGTACCGGGCCTGTTGTCGAAGATGGGTGCGGAGGCGGTCCAGGCGGTTGCCCTTCCGGACGGGCGGGCGCTTGCGTTCAAGGTGGAGGACGGGGCGGGGCGGGCGTTGGGGCCTGTGCTGGGGCGGGCGTTGGAATTGATGGGGGTGCCGGCGGGGGAGCGGCTGGGGAAGGCGGCTGTGCTGGGCGGGGGGCGTGAAGTGGGAGAGATTCGGGCGGTGTTTTAGAGGCGAGGGTTGGGCCACTCGCTTCATTGCCAGTGTCGGGGGTCCGCGCGCCGCCGTAAAGGGGCGGCCCCGCGGGGGCTGGGCGG
>NZ_JBHXME010000082.1:0-45703 GCF_042721125.1 Streptomyces sp. NPDC058469 | reverse complement strand
GCACTGACGCGGTGGGAGGCGCCCTTGTTTTCATTGCTAACAGCAGACTGTTGTCAGCGATACGCATCGGTGTTATCGTCGATTACATGAACACGAGATCGCTGATAATCGAGGCGGCGGCGGAGCTGATCGCCCAGTCGCCGAGCGGCGACGTCTCGACACGCGCGGTGTGCGAGGCGGCGGGCGTCCAACAGCCCGTGCTGTACCGGCTGTTCGGCGACAAGGACGGACTGCTGGCGGCGACCGTCGACCACGTGTGGGACCAGTACCTGGAGACCAAGCGCGCCGCGGAGAAGTCGGCGGACCCGTTGCAGGACCTGCTCGCCGGGTGGGACAGCCATGTGGCGTTCGCGCTGGCGCATCCCAACGCCTACAAGTTGATGTTCGCCCCGGCACTGCGCTCCATGCCGGAGGCGGCGCAGGAGGCGTTGCGTATTCTCCAGGCGGTTCTGGAGCGGCTCGCCGCGCAGGGCCGGATGCGGATCGCACCCGGGATCGCGGCGCAAATGGTCATGACGGCCACCAATGGTGTGGCGCTGGCGCTGATCACCCGCCCCGAGCTGTACCCGGACGCCGGGCTGTCGACGCTGGTCCGGGACGCGATGGTGCAGGCAATCCTGCTCGGCCCGACGGCGGCGGACACGACGGCCCACGACGCCCGCGCGGCGGCGGCCACCACACTCCTCTCGTCCCTCGACGGCCTCACCCCCGAACCGTTCACCCCCGCGGAGTCGGCCCTGCTCGGGCAGTGGCTCACACAGATCCCCACCTCCACACAGCTCCCCACCTCACGGAAGGGCCCTCACCATGACTGACACCGGCACCCCCACCCGCGTCGCCCTGATCACCGGCGGCTCCGGCGGCATCGGCCGCGCGGTCGCGGAACGCCTCGCCAAGGACGGCATCGCCGTCGGTGTGCACTACGCAGGCAACAAGGCACGGGCCGACGAGACGGTCGCCGCGATCACCGCGGCCGGCGGCCGGGCGATCCCGGTCGGCGGTGATGTGGCCGACGAGCAGGAGATGGCCGCCGCCTTCGACGCGGTCGAGGCGGAGTTCGGCGGGCTCGACGTGGTCGTCAACACCGCCGGGATCATGGTCCTTTCACCCATCGCGACCATGAACCTCGACGACCTCGACCGCGTGCACCGCACCAACATCCGCGGCACGTTCGTCGTCTCCCAGCAGGCGGCCCGCCGGGTGCGCGCCGGCGGCGCGATCATCAACTTCTCGACCTCCGTCACCCGCACCAAGTTCCCGACGTACGGCGCCTACGCGGCGAGCAAAGCCGCGGTCGAGGCGATGACCCTGGTGCTGGCCCGCGAGCTGCGCGGCAAGGACATCACCGTCAACACGGTCGCCCCCGGCCCGACCGCCACGCCCCTGTTCCTCGACGGCAAGGACGAGGCGACGGTCCAGAACCTCGCCAAGGCGTCCCCGCTGGAACGCCTCGGCACCCCGGACGACATCGCCGAATCGGTCGCCTTCCTCGCGGGCCCGGCACGCTGGATCAACGGCCAGGTGCTGTACGCCAACGGCGGCCTGGCCTGAGCCACGGGCCCACTGTCCGGGAGGCTTTGAACGTCAGAGCCAACGACGGAACGGCTCCTGGAACACCGCCAGGTTCGGACGTTTTCGGCCCACGACCCTTTCCGCGAGGGTCGTCACGGAGAAGCGTGCGGCCAGGAGCGGCCACGCGATGACGACCGTCGAGAGGGCGGCCATGATCGGATACTCCGTGATGAGCTGATCGGCGCTCCAGTACATCAGCAGGGTGAAAGCCGACGCCAGGGACGCGGGCAGCGAGAAAACCCCCATGACGAGGACGACGCCCAGTGATGTCTCCAGAAGGGGCATCGCGAAGCCGAAGAAATGCGGCCATTCCGCGAGGGTGACATCCGAGAAGCTTTTGAAGAATCCCGGAACCCTGCTGTTCGACTTCGCACTGTTCGCCACCAGCAGGATGTCCGCCGCTCCGAAGTGCGCCCGGTATTTCAGCGTCCCCTCATGAAGCCACAGGACACCGAGGGTGACTCTGATCGCGCCGGCGAGGGCCGCCGCGATCAGAGTCGGGCGCGAAACAGACGTCTTCATGACAGTTTCGCGGCGCCGAATACCGCCTTCGCCTTGTCGCAGTGGATGACCACGGTGCTGTACATGGACGCGTTGACACCGTTGAGTGCGAACGTCTGGGACTTCGCGTCGAACTTCACGGCTCCGAGCTGCTTGCCCGCCGACACGGCGGCTTCATCCGTGCCGTTCGTGAGGTAGACATGCAGGTCCGGTCCCTCGTCGGACGAGAAGCCCGACAGCTTGACACCCGTACCGCTCACCTGCGCGGAGCCGGACACCTTCTTGCCGTTGAGCCCCGCGAACATGCCCTGCTTGTCCGCGGACTGCATCGCCGGCTGCGAGGCCGACATGGAGGCCGCCGCCTTCGAGGTGGAGTCCTTGTTGTCAGATCCGCCGCACGCCGTGAGCGTGAAGGAAATCGCAACGAGAGCCACGCCGGCAAACCCGATTTTCCGCATGCCAATTTTCCTCTTCTTGATTCCACTGGAATCGGCGGCAATAGAAACTGGCTGCCGCCGAGCAAGACCAACCTACCCACGGAAAACGGGAAGAGGCCCACCTGACAGAGGGACGTAAGAAATGCTTCACATCTATTGCGAGTTCCTGACGCCTGAAAACGTGTGTGCGAGCGATCAGGGGAACGGGACACATCAGGAGTGAGACGTTGCGGGTGACGGGTGGGTTCGCACTCTCGGTCCAACACCCGGCGACGGAGCGACGGGCCTGCGCCGACAGCGTCAGGAACGCGCCGGCTTCTCCCCCGCGGGGTACACGCCCGGTCCGATGCCGCGGAACTCGGGGGCCGGAGGCAGGCGCTCCGCCCCGTCCGGCTGGGTGCGCATGCCGTCCAGCAGCAGTCGCAGGTAGCGCCGCCACAGATCGGGGTCTCCGGTCTGGTCGGTGACCGCGGCCACCATCAGCTGGATCATCGGGAGATCCAGGTGTTCCACGTCGGGGCGCAGCGCCCCCTGCTCCTTGGCACGCGCGATCAGCGGATCGACCAGTGGCTTGATCCGCTGATCGACGAGGGCATGCCGCTGGGCGGCCTTGCCGGTGCCGAGCATGACCTCGCGCAGTCCCCGGTCGTGCGCCTGGAGTTCGCACACCTTCTCCAGGCTGGACGCCAGCCCGTGCCACGGGTCGGGATCGGCGGCGGCTTCCCGGGCGGACGCCTCGACCTGGTCGATCATGTCCTCGAAGACCGCGTCGACCAGCTCCTCCTTGTTGGAGAAGTGCCGGTAGGCCGTCCCCACACCGAGCCCCGCGTGGCGGGCGACATCGTCGAGGGTCGCGGCCAGACCCCGGTCGCGGAACACCTCGCGGGCGGCGGTCATCAGGCGGCGGCGGTTCAGCTCGGCATCGCGCCGCAGCGGCGGTCTCCCGGGTCCAGCGAGCTCCGCCATGCCAGTCGTCACGCCTTCCGGATGGTCCCGAATCGTCCAGCTCATCGTACCGGCGCGAACTGGGCACCCCTTGATCAGGTTCGATCCCGGGGTGATCACCCCGAGCTCTAATCGGAGATGTCATCTCCGTTTGATGTTACGGTGACAGAAGGAAGCGGAGATTGAATCTCCGATTACCACCTCACGTCGGCGGGAGAAGAGGACATGGACATGCGCGGAGAGAGCACAACACCTCAAGGAAAGGCGCGGGCGGGCTGGTGGAGGGGCGGCGCTGTCGTCACGGTCACCATCATCGCGGGACTGGCCCTGGTCGCCTGCTCTTCGGGCGGCACCAATTCGGCCGGCGGTACATCCAGCCCCGGCGCCAAGACGGCCGCATGCCCCACGGGCGCGAACACCGCCGGGGCCGGTGCCGGTGCCGGAACGCCCACCGGAATGCCGTCGGGCAACGCGGGAGGCATCGCCATGGCCAAGACCATCAAGAAGTCGGACACCAGCACCAGCACCGTGATCAACCCCAAGGGTGCGCAGATCCGGTGCGCCACCGCCGGGATCACCACCACGCACGACATCACGTACTCCTCGCCGACCACCGACGGCAGGAAGAGCGACCTGAAGCTGGACATCCAGGTGCCCACGTCCACATCGGGCAAGAAGCCGCTGGTCATCTACCTGACCGGCGGTGGGTTCGTCATGGCGGACCGCACCGCCAACCTGAATCAGCGCACCTATGTGGCCGACCAGGGTTATGTCGTGGCCAGCGTCCAGTACCGCACCACCAAGGACGGCGCCACGTACAAGGACGCCGTCGCCGACGTGAAGTCCGCGATCCGGTACCTCCGCGCCAACGCGGACAAGTACTCCATCGACGCCGACCAGGTCGCCGTATGGGGGCAGTCCGCGGGCGGCTACCTGGCGGCGATGACCGGTGCGACCAACGGGGAGAAGTCCTTCGACGTCGGCGACAGTCTGGACCAGAGCAGTGAAGTGCAGGGCGTCATCGACGAGTTCGGCCCGGCCGACCTGTCCGAGCTCGCGGCCGACTACGACACGGCGGCACAGAAGGCCAACTACGCGGCGGGCAACAGCGCCGCCCAGTGGGTCTACGGCCCCGGCACCAAGAAGTCGGTCGCGGACCGCACCGGCGAGGTCGCGGCCGCCGACCCGGCCACGCACATCAGCTCCAAGACAGCACCGTTCATCCTCTTCCACGGCAGCGCCGACAACCTGGTCTCACCCAGCGAAACCCTGAACCTGCACACGGCACTACGCACCAAGGGAATCGACAGCGCCCGTTACGTCCTCACCGGCGCCGGCCACGGCGACCTGTCCTTCACCGGCGACACCTCGGGCTCCCTGCCCTGGTCCACCCAGGAGACGATGGGCCACATCGTCGACTTCCTGGGGCGGCACCTCAAGTAGTCGAGGATCAGGCGGCGTTGCCGATGACACCGCGGGCCGCGAGCCGGAAGGCCCTGACTTCCTGGTAGAGGACTCGCTCCCGTTCGGCGGCGAGGGCCGCGTCCTCGGCCTTGCGGGCGACGTCCCCCGCGCGAGCGCTGTCGGCCATCTGCCGCATGACTTCGGAGAGGCCCCTGGACGCGTCGGCGACTCTCTCGGTGACTCCCACGAGGGAGGCCGGACCTTCGAGGAACACGACTTCGGCGGCTCGGTGAACCTCGCGGGCAAGGGCGATGAAGCGACGTATCTTCTCATCGACATCGGGCAGTTCGGGCTCGTCCGCACGCAGCGCGTCGAGTACGGCGTCCATGGCGATGTCGCGGTCATGGAGCGCGCCCAGGTAACTGGCGTAGGCATCGCGGCGATGCCGGCGACGCCACTGGTCGTTCTGAGCCCGTGTCTGTGTCCGACTGCTCACGATCGCGGCACCGAGAGTGGCGGCAGAGCCGACAGCGGCACCCAGCAGCGCGGCGAGTCCTGCGTCCATCCGCCCAGTCTGCCGTTGCCGGACACCGTTCCGAAACCTGTCACGGTTCGTCACGCAGCGTGCGGCCGGGCCTCCGTGTCTGACACAGTGTCCCTTCATCCACACATCAGGGGCGTACCGTGTCCAACTCCGTATTTACGCCACCAGGTCAGCCTCCATGGGCCGCCGGACCATCCCCGAAGCCGAAGAGGAAGCGCGACTGGAAGCTCGTCGGCGGAGTCACCGCAGGCATTCTCGTCATCGGCGGCCTCGGAACCGCCTGCCACAACACCACGGGCGCAGGCGGAAGTTCAACCGCCACAGCCACCAACGGGAGCAGCGACAACGCCAAGACCGGCGGTAAGTCCAGGACCGTCCCCGACTTCATCGGCATGGGTCTTCAGTCCGCGCAGGACGCCGCCCAGAAGCAAGGCTTCTACAGCCTCAAGTCCCATGACTCGCTCGGCCGTGACCGTCATCAGATCCTCGACCGGGACTGGAAGGTCTGCTCCCAGAACGTGAAGGCCGGCACGACCACGTCCACGGAGACCCAACTCGACTTCGGTGCCGCGAAGTTGGACGAGACCTGCCCGGCGAAGGACCAGTCCGCGCCCGCATCGGCCGGCGGAACGATGCCGGACTTCAAGGGGAAGTCGGTGAACACCGCCCGCGACGCACTCGCCTCCGGCACGTCGATCACGGTCAAGGACGCCTCCGGTAAAGGGCGTTACGTTCTCCTGGAGTCGAACTGGCAGGTGTGCTCGCAGAAGCCGCCGACCGGGACGAAGTTGAGCGGGCAGCCGGTGGAGTTCTCCGCGGTGAAGTTCGGGGAGTCCTGTCCGTAGCTGAATTCGACGGCCCGCCCGGTGAAGTCCCGCCGGCGCGGTCAACCCGCCAGCGCCGTCAACGTCCGTTCCCCACCCGGGTCTCCGGCCGTGGCCGGGACCACCGCGATCTCGTCCAGGCCGGCCTCCGCGTAGGCGTCGATACGAGCGCGGACAGTGGCGGCGTCACCCACAAGGGCAACCGTGTGCGCTGCCTCGGGCGGGAGCGCGGCGACAAGGGTGCCGGGGTCGGCGCCGGAGCGGGCCAGTTCCACCGCCTCGCCGAAGCCGGCCTCGGCGAACACGTCGCTGTAGCCCGGCACCGTCAGATAGCCGACGATGCTGCGCAACACCTGGGTGAGGGACTCCGGTTCGGGATCCACCGCCGTAGGCAGCCAGGCGGCCAACCTCGGTGGAGTGCGGCCCACTCGCTCCGCGGCCTCGGTCAACTTGGCGCGCAGCACGCGGACTTGCTCCGGCGAGACGACATCGAGCAGCATCCGGTCCGCGTGCTCGGCGGCCACGGCGATCGCGCGGTCACCGAACGCCGCTACGGTGAGCGGGCCGCCGGGCGGCTGTTGGCGCCGTAGGAAGACGCTTCCGGGCACGATCGTCTCGCCCGGTTCACCGTGCAGGAGGTCGCGTACCGCCTCGGCGCTCTCGGCCAGTGCGGCGGCGGGGTGGGTACGGGGCCGTCCGTGCACCCCTTCGACGACCCGCTTGCTGGACGTGCCCAGTGCGACCCCTACCGGACGGCCGATTACGGCGGCGGCCGACGCGGCGCCCCGGACGATGGTCAACGGGTCGCGTACGGAGACGGGTACGGGTCCTGCCGTCAGCGCGACCCGCTCCGTACGGAGCCCGATCGCCGTGGCGAGCACGAACGCGTCCCACGTCGGCCCCTCCCCGGCCCACACCTCCCGATACCCGAGCCGGTCCGCCAGTTGGGCCACCCGCAAGGGCTCGTCGACGGGACTGTCGTCTTCACGCGCCGCAGCGACCACGCTGATCTCCATACGCGGCACGGTAGTTGCTCGGACCGCCCACCGACATCCCGCCACAGCCATGCCCACAAGCCCAGTTGACAGCGTCGAGCGCCCCCTACCTACGCCCGCCCTGGGGAGCACGGGTGATCGGCAACCGGATGGCCAGGCTCTTCGCGCGGTCGGTGCTGAGCACGCTGAGCGTTCGTGGGCGGACCAGTGGGCGCCTGCGGAGTGTGCCGGTGGCCGTCCTCGAACACGGCGGGGAGCGGTACCTCATCGCGCCCCGCGGCAACACCGAGTGGTCCCGCAATCTGCGTGCCGCGAAGAGCGGGCGGCTGCAACGCAAGGGCCTGATCGAGGAGTTCGAGGCGGTCGAGGTGCCGACGGACGAGCGTTCGCCGCTGATCGCCGTCTACCTCGAACAGTTCGGCCGCTTCCCCACCGTGGCCGAGACCTTCCGCCAACTCCCGGACCCCGCCGACCATCCCACGTTCCGCATCGTCGGCTCCCGCAGCCTCCGCTAACGGCTCACCACGCTCATCGCCATACCCGCCACCGCGCCCATCCGGCGCTTGCGAAGGTCCAGCACAGGCGACGTGACCGAAATGCCTTGAGACGCCAGCAAGTTCATCAACGCCCAGATGATGTCGGGGCGTCCCGTCAAAGAGAGTTCCTGGCCGTCGGGAGCGATGACCGTAGCCGCGGTCACGCCCGCGAGGAGGCTGCTTCGGGCCCAGTCGACGTCGTACGAGATGCCGTTCGGGGTGACGGTGAGGACGACCTCCTTGGTGCGGTGGAGGACGGTCAGGTAGTCCATCGGTACCGTCAGTCGTCGGGCGGCGTCGAACGGGGGCGTGCCGTCAGCCGGTTGGACGCGCAGGACCGTGTCGAGGACGGGGCCGTGGTCCTGGAAGGTGGTCCTGGCGCGCATCTCCAGGAAGCGGGCGCGCACCAGAACACCGCCCCGGCGCGACCAGCGTCGGCCGACCGAGCCGAACGCGGCCTTCTCACCCGGGAGTTGGTCCGCGAGCCAGCGGGTTTCCTCGCCCGGCTCGCTCACCGGTGCCGGTTCCTCGGGGAGGGCGCGGTCGCGGTCGGCCAGGGCGGCGTAGCGTGCGGCCGTGTGCGGGTCCAGGCGCCGGAGGTCGATCGTGTCGCCGTTCATGACGACGCCTCCGACCTCCCGTGAGATCCGCATCTGCTGGAGCTGGCGGTCAACTCGCCGTGTGGCATGGTCCGTTCGGCCTTCGAGGTCGATCACCCTGCAGGTTCTCGTGCCCGCGAGCAGGTTGCTGCGCGGCCAGTGGGGAGTGACCGTTCGCCGAGCCCCCGGAGCGGCCGGGTCGTCGACGAGGACGACCAGGCGTCCCGCCGTGATCGCCGAGAGGCACAGGGACGGCACCCGCCACTCCCCCGTCACCTCGAACCCGGCGGTCCCGTCGGTCTCCTCGGCCTCGTGCACCCGCAGCCTCAGCCTGATCAGCGGTGTGAATTCATCGGGCGTGTAGTTGCCGTAGTGGGTCGTGAAGGTGGACTCGCCGTCGGGGTTGTACCGGGCCAGTGATGCCTCCAGCACGTCCGCCCGTACCAACTGCGCCTGGGCCGGACCCTGTTCGGATCGCGGCGCCCACATCACGAAGGTGTCGTCCGGGCACCGGTTGCTCCCGCCCTTCACGCGGTCCCTGCGCGTGATCCGGGGAAATTCCTGGCGCGTGGCGGTGATCGCCAGGACAGGGATCATGACCGTGCCGACCAGCCCGAAGGCAATCATGATCGCCGGCCAGTCCCAGCCGGGATAGTCGCTCCAGGCGGAGCACCCGACGAAGAGGAAGATCGGGCCCCCCGAAAGACAGACCGCGGTGAACAGCAGATTGCCTACGAACACACGCGTATGGCTGCGCATTTCCCCTCCTCCTCCATGCACTCGTTCTCCGCGCTCGCTCACAACTCGACACGGAACCGCCCGCCGGACGGGTCCACCACGGCCGCGAGCCGGCGGCCCACGCGCAGGGCGGGATGGTGCGTACGTCTCCAGGTCGCCTCGAACGTCCGCAGCCCCGGCCCGCTGACACGCAGACCGACCTCGACACCGGATGCCTCTCCGTCCCAGTCGAAGCAGGTCAGATCGGTGATCTCCGCGGTCGCCGGAACCCCTACGGCGTCCAGCCGCCGGTTCTGCTCCCTTTCGGCGATCGCGTTGCCCCAGAACCCCAGGCCCACGGGAACGAAGACCACCGTGAACACGACGCCCATGACCATGACGTCCGCGCCGGTGAAGACGGCGAAGCCCAACATGACCGGGCCGCACAGGGCCACCATCGCGGCGGTGACGTACAGGAACGCGGCATCCCACGGGCCGACATGATCGATCAGCGCCATCCGCGCCGGCTCGGGACGGACTCCGTCGTCGGTCATGTCAAGGTTCCGAGCCCTCGGGCCCGCTCCGCTCCAACCGCTCCACCAAGGCTTGCAGTTCGGGGAGGCGGTGGGCGTCGTAGAGGACGGAGTGGCGTCTGCCGTGCTTGGTGGTGATCGTCAGTCGGCGGATGCGGCCGGTGCGGAACTCGATCCGGGGCTCCTCCCAGACGTGGTACCGGGCGGCGTCGACGTAGCCGAACACCTCCAGTACCCGGCCGTCGAAGGAGAGCATCGCCGAATCGGTCACCGGCACGTCGACGTGCGGTGTCTGTGTCACGGGGTCACGCCGTCGCCCGCGTAGAGGTAGCCGCCGGGGTGGGCGGGGTCGGCCACCAGCAGGACCTGGTCACCGGTGCGGGGTATCCGCAGCTTGGAGACGATGGTCTGGAGAGTGATCCGGTCGGTGCTCCCGGTCGGCTGCACGACCAGGTCGACCACCGGGTCGTGGTTGACGAGTTGGCCGGTGTCGGCGATCGACACGACTACGGCGGTTGTCGTCGGCGCTCCCGCGGCGAGCAACTGCTGTACTCCGAGGCCCGAGTTGTACGCGCCGACCGACTGCTGGACTCTGGCGTAGTCCTCGTTGCCGAGGAACGCGCGGGTGGTTCGGCCGTAGAAGCCCTTGCCGCCGGCCACCTGGCCCGCGATCTCGGCGGCCCGCTCCTCGCGGCTCTTGCGACGCCCGAAGATTCCCATGACGGCTGCTCCTTCTGGTCGGGGTGGATGCCCGTGGTTCCCGCTGTCCCTGTGGACGCTAGGCGGCCCCGATCGCCTACCGATCCCAGGTTCGCCCGCCCGATCTCGGACGACGTACCCTCCTGACATGCCGCTTCCCAGCCAGCCGACCGGCGAGCGCCGACCGCGCGCCATGGTCATCGACGGCGCGTGGCGTGCCCTCGGACCGGGGCTGGAATCGCTGAGCGGCCCCGGTGGCGCCCCGCTCACCCGGACGGTCAAGCTGATCGTGCTGCCGTTGATCGTCAGGCCGACCCTGCATCCCGAACTCGCGGTGGACTTCCTCGCACCGGAGCCGGCCGCGCGTCTCGACGCGCTGATACGGGAGTCCGGTACGCGGCTTGTCGCTACGGCACAGTGGTTCACGCTCCTCAAACGGACCCGCCGGGCGCTGGGCATCGTGTCGGGCCACCCCCAGGATCTGTACTTCCAGCGGTGCTTCGAACTGGCCGCCGAGCACGGGGAACCCGCCGCCGTTGCGGGTGCGGGCGCGCTGGCCAGGGCCGTCGTCGAGGACGTCGCGGACGCGGACGGCGGCCGTACGGTGGACGCGCTGAAGCGGTATCTGGCGGATGCCGCCCAACGCGCCCGGCTGGACGTCGAGTTGGGCGTCGCGTGGGACCGTCGCCAGTCGGCTCCGGTCGCCGATACGGTCGCTGCGGTCGCGCTGGCGGGTGAGGTTCTGGAGGCTTGCGGCGGCGCGGAGGGGCCGAGGAACTCACCGTCGTACATGTCCATGGTCGAGGCGGGACACGGCGAACTGCTCGGCCGGGCGCTGTGGGCGCACGCGAGCGGGGTCTGGGGGCGGGCCGATCTCCCGGCCCATCTCGGCCTGACCGAACGGCAGTTGCCGCCGCGGCCGCAGGTCGGCCGGGGTGCCTCGACGGCCACGCTGCCCGCGCCGCTGGACCGCACGCTCTTCGAGCGGCTCTTCGTCGTGCTCCAGTCGTCGGCCCGGCGCGAGGAGTTGCCCACGGTGCCGGAACTCGTCGGACGGGAGGTCGGCCGCAGTTGCGCTCCGCTCGGTCTCTACGACGAGAGCCTGCGCGTCGCTGTCGTACTCGGCGGCCGACTCGCGGTCGGCCTCGACCCGTTGGGCATCGAGGAGCCCGCGCCGGGCCGGACCGCGGCGCACCGAACCGTCAACAGCCGTTGGCGCAGGGAGGCTTCGGTCCTTCGCGCCCGCCGGATGACCGTCTCGCCTCGCCCTGATCCGGACGGCGGGGTACTGGACTCCCTCGCCCAGGATCTTCGTACGCCGTGGACCGCCTACATGCGGCGGCTCTGGGTGCGGTTGCACGGGCGGGACGTCCGCGACGCACCGCTCGCCGATGCCGCGTCGGCCTGGGCGGTGCTCGACGGGGTCGCCCGCTCCGTGATGATGGACCACCGGGCCCGGGTCCGGTCGGCGCTGCGGACGTTGTCGGCATCGGCGGCACCATCTGCCGTAGCCGAAACGGCCGAGTCGAGGAGCGCGTGATGGCGCGTGGCCCTGTCGACGTCCATGTCGTGCGCGGTGATGACGGCACGATCCGGATCGCCGCCGATCCTGCCACCAGTGCTTCCGCCGCTCCCGACTTCACGCGTGCGGTTCTCGACGTCGCGGGCGCCGTTCTGACCTGGCCCGTCCTTGGGGATCCGGTGCTGCCGGTGGCGGAGATACATGACGTGGCGCGGGCGCAGCAGTGGTTGTGGGCGGTCTACGGCGAGCGCGTCGCCGAGGCCGTGCACGCCTGTGCGGCAGGCGAGTTGGTCGATGTGCGGGCGCCTGCGGACACGACCCGGCTCGCGGGCAGCGCCGGGCGGCTCGGTTTCGGGCACTGGGCGGCGCGGTGGTGGCCTGCGTCGTACCTGGACGGGATTCCCGTGCTCCAACCGGACGTGCTCGGACTGGAGTTGGCCGCGCTCACGCACGAGTGCCAGCAGTTGTTCGACGACGTTGGTGATCAACCCGACGACTGCGTGGCCGAGTTGATCGGGGATCACCAAGTCGCCCTCGACCCGCTGATCCAGTGGTGGCACGGCACACCGCCGTCGACGGACACGGCACGCCGACTGGAGAGCGTTCTTCGGTCGGTCGACGACGCGGCGGACAGCGCCGGGTTGGACGGGCCGGCTCTGCGTCGCCTTCGGTCGTCCCTGACTCAGCTCCGTCCGGACGCCACTCCGGTCGATCCCGTCGCACTGTTCGTACGACACGACGGCTACGCCCTTGCCGCGGGCGAACCGCTCGTCGCGGGCGGCCGGTTGATCGCGCGGGGCTCGGGGACCAACGACTGGCGCCGCTACCCGCCCGGCTTCGTCGACGCCTCCGAGACCGCGGTGTCCTGGACCGCCCGCGCGCTCGGCGCCCGACGGCAGATCGAGGTCGAGGTCGTCGCGCACATCGCGGCGCCCGGCACCGCCGTACCCCTCGCGGCGGAGGTCCGCGTGAACGACGGTCCCCGGAATCGGGTGCCCCTCTCCAGGCGGGTCGACGTGTGGACCGGCCGGGCGGACCTGGACCTCCCTGCCGGAGAGACCCAGCCGCACATCGAACTCGGTGTGCTGCTGCCCGGGTTCGACCCGGGACCGGGTCCCGAGGTCGGCGCCGACCGGGACTCGGTCCGCGCGCTGGTCCGACGACGCCTCGCGACAGCGGCACAGCCCGGCGCGTTCAACTCACCGCCGTACGACAGCACTTCCGGACCGTTCCGACCGTTCCTCGCCGAGATCACCGCCGCTGCCACCGATGAGGACTACTGACGGATGCCGGACGAGGAAGACGAGGAAGACAACGCGGTGGGCGGCGGAGTGGACCACACCACGGGCGACGGAGTGACGCGACTCTACGGAGAACCGTTCGACAGCGGCTTCGCCCAGGCCGAGCACCTTCACCTGGCCGCCGATCTCGCCACCGCGATCGCCGTCTACGAGGAGATGCTCGCCCTGGCCGAGTCCATCGAGGACTCCCCCGACGTGCGCTTCCTGCGGGCGCATCTGCTGGCGGACATCACGAGTGTCCACCTCGCCTCGACAGATCTGGCCGGGGCCGAGGACACCAACAAGCGCTCCCGTGCGCTGCTCGACGACATCGCCTCGGCACCGATGGGGCCGCGCGGCCGTCAACTGTGGCTGGAGATGCTGCTGCGGACGCTGATCGCCGGAGCCGACCTCCTGCGCAGGACCGGGCGTCTGGACGAGGCGCTGGCCTGTCTCGACGAAGCGGCGGTCAGGCTGCCCGAGTTCGACGACCCCGACGGACTGCGCACCTCCGAACTCGGCCTGAACCGCGTGCACTTGCTGATGGACCGGGGTGAGTGGGGAGCGGCCGAGGATCAGGCGTCGGCGCTGCTGTCGACCACGCCGACGACCGCGGTGGAGACGATCCCGCGGCTGCTCGTCGCCCTCGGACTGATCTGCTCCTCGACCGGGCGGTTCGATCCGGCCGAGGACTACTTCGCCCGTGCGGAGGACCGTTTCCGGGCGATCGGGGACACCGGTGGGCAGCGGACGCTGCTCGCGCACCGGGCGTACGCGGCGATGCACCGGGGTGAACTCGACCTCGCGGAGCGGCTGTTCGCGGAGGCTTCCGTGTTCTTCGAGCGGCAGCGGTGGTTCGGCGACCTCGCGGTCTGCGAACAGGCCCGTGCCTTTCTCGCCGGTCGGCGCGGCGACGCGATCGGCGCGGAGGATCTGCTGGCGGCGAGCCTGGCCCGGTTCGAGCGGCTCGGCGCCTCGATCGCCGCCGCCGACACCATGCTGTTGGGCGCCCAACACGCGTACGACCGGGGCGACATCGACGAGATGAAGCGGCTGGCCCAAGGCGCCCGGGACGTGTACCAGGAGCGGGAGGTGTACGAGCGGTGCGCGCAGGTCGACCTCATGCTGGCACGCACTCTTGAGGACAACCTGAACCGGACGGACCACGGCGACCGCGAGCGTGAGTCGATCGACACCGCGCTCTCCCTCTCCCTGCCCGCCGCGCTGGCCCTGGAGGCGGCACGCTACGACTTCGCGACCGCCCACGCGCGCAGCCAGTGGCTTGAACTGGCGGACGAGGCCATGCAGTTGGTGTTCCGCCTCGCGATCCGTCGGCAGGACCAGGGCCTGCTCTTCGAACTGGCGGAACACCGTTGTGCGGGCGCCTCGTTGGCCCTGGACCGTACGCCGCCCTCCGAGCCGGTCGAAGACCCCGCGTCGGTCTTCCCGAGTGCGGCGATGAAGTCGTACGCGAACCACGAGCACGCCGAGGGCACGATGACGCTCGGCGGTGTCGCGGCGGAGGCCGCCGCCTCGGTCGGCCTGCGGGTCGCGCCGCCGCCGAAGGTGCGGATGTCGGCACAGTCGGGCCCGGGCCGCGTCGCGCTCCAGGAGTACATCGCGGCGGCCGAGTTCCGCTATCACCGGCGGATCGTGCACGAGGAAGCGGTGCCGTTCTGGATCACCGACGACCTGACGAGCCGCCCGGTGGTCCAGGTCCGACTGGTCGACGCCGGCGACCTGTTCATGACCTGGCTGTGGGCGGGCGGCGCCCAGGGGTTCGGCACCGGTCACGGGCCCGGTGCCGAAGTCGACCAGGCGGTAAGGGCGTTGACCGACGCACTGCCGGGTGCGGGCGACGGAGCGGAGGGCATGCGGCGGGCGTTCGACTCGGGTGCGCTGGCCGAGCACGGAAGCGAACGTCGGCTCGCGCGAACACTGGCCGAGGCCCTGTGGCCCGAGCAACTGACCGCGCAGATACGCCAGGTGGCGGAACGGGCGGGCCGTCCCCTCGTACGGATCCAGCCGTCGCCCCGGGTCGCCCAGGTCCCCTGGGAACTGCTCGCCGTCGACGACGGGACCGACGTACGGCTCATCGACCTGGCGGATGTCGTGACCACCGCGCCGGCGTCGTTGCGGTCGCGGGGTCCAGCGGCTCCGACGACACAGGCCACGGACACCGGGACGAACACCAGGACCGACACCGGCCCGGTCGTTCTCGTCCTCGACCCCCGCGTCCCCGGCTTCCGCGCCGACTCCCCGCTCGGCTCGGTCCTGGGACCGCCCGGCTCCGACCCGGAGCTGTTGTCGCTGGTCCGCACCCGTCTCGACGCGGGTGCCGTCGTACCGTCCATCGCGGCCCCCGCGGAGGCCTTCCGCCGCACGGACCTGGACCGGGACTGGCTGAGCGGCGTGCTCCGCAAGGGCGCCCGCAGGCTGATGTACGTCGGCCATGTGAGCGGTGCACCGGTCGGGGGCGGTCAGAGCGAGGACGGCACCCTCCACCTGTGCTGCGACGCGGGCGCCACCGGCCTGGCCGAGCCGCTCCGCACCCACCGGCCACTGTCGGCCAAGGATCTCCTGCTGGGCTCGCTCCCCCTGCGCGCGGACGGCGAACCGGGCGCGCGGATCTGGCCCGCGCCACCCCGTGTCGCCCTCATCGGCTGCGAGAGCGGCGGCGATCTGCGGTTCGCCGAGTCGTTCGGCCTGGCGACGGCGATGCTGTACAACGGCGCCGAACTCGTCACCGCCACCCGCTGGGTGCTGCCGACCAGCTTCGCGTTCCACCGCCTGGCCCAACTGGCCGAGTCCGTCCGCCCGTTGTCGGAGGCGATCATCGCCGTCGACACCGCGCACGAGCACGAGGACCCCGTACTGAGCCTCGGCGGCTGGCAGCGCGAGCAGCTCGACCGCTGGCGCGCCGACGGCCGTATCGAGCACTCGCCGCTGCTGTGGGCGGCGATGACCTCCATCGTCGTATGACTCAGTTGACTCGGTGCTTCGTACGGCCGGTCAGAGCCGGACGATGATCAGGGCCGTGTCGTCGGTGGCGCCCCCGTGCGGGAGCAGTTCGTGGAGTACGGCGTCCGCGAGGGCTTCGGGGTCGGTGTTCTGGTGGCGGACCAGGGAGTCGGCGAGGCGGGCCAGGCCCTTGTCGATGTCCTCGCGACGGCGTTCGATCAGGCCGTCGGTGTAGAGGACCAGGGTGGAGCCGCGGGAGAACGCGGTGGTGGCCTGCGGTCGGGGCATCGGGTCGGGACGCGCGTCGAGGGGCGGGTCGGTGGCCCGGTCCAGGAATTCCACGCGGCCGTCGGGATGGATCAGGGCGGGCGGCGGGTGTCCGGCGCTGCTGTAGGTGATGGTGTGCCGCTCGAAGTCGACGAAGGTCGTGACCACCGTGGCGGACTCGGCGCCGTCGACCACGTTGGCGTAGCGGCCCAGGACGTCGAGGACCTCGGCGGGGCCGTCCGCGACCCGGGAGGTGGCGCTCAGGGCGCTGCGCAGTTGGCCCATGACGCCGGCGGCGGCCAGGCCGTGGCCGACGACGTCGCCGACGGAGACGCCGATACGGTTGCCGCCGACCAGGTCGACCACGTCGTACCAGTCCCCGCAGACGTTCAGGGAGCCGACCGCGGGCCGGTAGCGCACGGCGATCTGGTGGCCCGCGCCCTGGCGGCGGGTGGGCAGCATCGCCGCTTGGAGCGCCAGGGCGACCTCGCGTTCGCGGGCGTGGGCGCTGCGCAGGCGTTCGTTGACCTCCTGCAGTTCGCGGGCGCGGGTGTACAGCTCGGCCTCCAGTACCCGGGTGCGGCTGCCGCCGGAGCTGCCGCGGGCCCGGATCAGTTCCGTGACCTCCTCGACCCGGTGGACCAGCAGCACCACCTTGCCGTCCGGGTCGAGCACGGCGGCGTTGACCGGGCTCCAGTAGCGCTCCTCCCACTTCCCGGGACACGCCGTCGACTCGATGTCGTAGCGCTGGAGAGCCATGCTGTCGCGTTCCCCGGTCGCCAGTACCCGCCGTAGCGAGACCTCCAGGTTGCGCATGCCGGTGGCGGCCGTGTCGCTCGGATTGTCGGGGAAGACGTCGAAGAGGAAACGGCCGACGACCTGCTCGCGGGTGCGGCCGGACATGCGCAGAAACTCCTCGTTGGCGTCCGCGTACACCAGGTCGGGCGTCAACAGGGCCACCATGCCGGGCAGCCCCTGGAACACCGCCGCGTAGTCGATCGCCGCGTCCGTCATGGCCCTGCCACCAATCGCCGCTATCACACCATTTTCCCACGGTATAAGCAGACCGGGTACGCCTCGGGGGGCACTTTGCGTTCCCCCGGTCACTCAGTGCCACACGATGGATAGGGTGCCCCGGTGACCACGCTCTCCTCCCCCACCCGGCTGATCGTGCTGCGCGGCAACAGCGCGTCCGGCAAGAGCTCGGTGGCCACCGCTCTGCGTGAGCGGTACGGCCGCGGTATCGCCCTGGTGCGCCAGGACACCCTCCGCCGCGAGGTGCTGCGCGAGCGTGACATCCCCGGCGGCGCGAACATCGGCCTGATCGACCTGACCGTCCGGCACGCCCTGGCGCACGGCTTCCACACCGTGCTGGAAGGCCTCCTCTACGTCTCCCACTACGGCGAGATGCTGGCCGGTCTGCTCGCCGACCACCCGGGCCGCACGCACTGCTACTACCTCGACGTGCCGTTCGAGGAGACCCTGGCCCGGCACGCCACGAAGCCCATCGCGGACGAGGTCACCGAGCATCAACTCCGGGAGTGGTACCGGCCGTTGGACGTACTGCCCGGTGGTGTGGAGACGGTGATCCCGGCGACGAGCCCGCTGGACGGGACGGTCGACCGGGTGCTGCACGAGTCCGGGCTCTGCGCCTCGCCGTGCGCGCACCTCCGCCCGGCTCCCGTTCGTACGCTGTCACCGTGACCGAAGGCGAGAGTGCGGGTGCCGCCGCGGCCCGGCTCACCGGGTGCGCGGTGACCGGTGAGCGTCCGTTGTCCGAGGCGGTCACCGAAGTCGCCCTGGACGACGGTCAGTTGGTGATGGTCAAGGGCGACGAGGCGCCGGGCGCGGTGCGGGCCGAGGCAGCGGGGCTGCGCTGGCTGGCGGACGCCGGGACGGTCCGTGTCCCGGCGGTGCGCGGGTTGGACGAGCGCTGGCTGGTCACCGATCTCGTCCGCACCGGGCCGCCGAGTGCGCGAGCGGCCGTCCGGTTCGGTCGCGACCTGGCCGCCCTGCACGCTTCCGGCGCACCCGCGTTCGGCGCGCCACCGCCCGGCGGTCCCACGGACGCGTACATCGGGCTCGCGCCGATGCGCAACGTACCCGCCGCCGACTGGCCCAACTGGTATGCCGAGCAACGGGTGTTGCCGTATCTGCGCCGGGCGGTCGACGCGGGCACCCTGCGGCATGCCGAGGCGACGGTGGTGGAGGAGGTCTGCGAGCGGCTGCCCCGGCTCGCCGGTCCCGCCGAGCCGCCCGCGCGGCTGCACGGCGATCTGTGGAACGGGAACGTGTTGTGGGGTGCCGACGGGCATGTCTGGCTGATCGATCCGGCCGCGCACGGCGGGCATCGGGAGACCGACCTGGCGATGCTGCGCCTCTTCGGCTGCCCGTATCTGTCCGAGCTGCTGGACGGCTACCAGGAGGCCGCGCCGCTTGCCTCCGGGTGGGCCGACCGTGTCGGGCTGCATCAGTTGTTTCCGCTGCTGGTGCACGTGGTGCTGTTCGGTCGCGGCTATGCCGAGCAGGCGCTCTCGGTGGCGCGGGCGGCCGTGGCCGGGTGACACCGGCCAGGGCCGCCCACCGCGACGGTCCGGGTCAGACGCGCGGGCGGCGGCCCCGCTCCTGGTGCGGGAACTTCTGGTCCGCTCCCGGCAGCGTGGGCTTCGGCAGCGTCGCCACTTCCTCCTTCGCCTTCTCCAGCTGCTCCGCCGTGTCGTCGGGCAGTCGGGGCGAGCGCGGACGGGCGTCGCGGAAGCGGAACGCGGAGGTGAAGTCGCCGAAGGTGTCACGGCGCCAGTCGGTGACGTTCGGTTCCTCGACGCCGGTGAACCGCTCCAGGAACCGCAGCGCCGAGGTGTGGTCGAATGCCTCCGAAGCGACCCAACCACCCACGGTCCAGGGCGAGATGATGATGGCGGGGACGCGGAAGCCACTGCCTATGGGCAGGCCCTGGATGAACTCGTTCGCCGTGCCCGCGGGCGGCGTCGGCGGGACGACGTGGTCGAACAGGCCGTCGTTCTCGTCGTAGTTGAGGATGAACGCGGTCTTGCGCCACACCTTCGGGTTCGAGGCGATCGCCTCGATCTTCGACGCCACGTAGTCGGCACCCGCGGCCGGGAGGTAGTCCGGGTGCTCCGACTGATAGCTCGTGGGGCAGATCCACGACACCGTCGGCAGCCGGTCGTTGCGGGCGTCGTCCTCGAACGTGCCGTGCGGCTGCGGGCGTACGCCCCGCTCGTACAGGTCGGAGCCGGGCTGCGCGTTCCCAGCGCGCCCGCGGCCGACCCAGGAGTCTACGACGTGTCAACTCGGCCGTGATTGCCCCTTCTTGAAGAAGCTTCGAGGGATCTCGTGGACCAGACCTCGGATCACTCTCCGCCCCATTCGGTATGGGGTGTCAGGGGCGTGCGATGAATTTGCGGCCAACGTGCGGAAAGGGGTTGGCCAAGCCGCGACCGGCAACATCGGGGCGTGCCTGGGTGTTGCCAAGCCTCGGGGGACGGCTGGGCTCGCGCATGAGTCGGCGGGCTCGAAGGCTCCGGCGCCGGATTCGTTTCCCGTTTGCGAAGTTCACCGTGCGCCGCGCCCGGCCCGCGCACGGACAGCCGTACGGAAAGGCGCACGGCCGTACGGAAAGATCGGGTGGATCGGTGAGAAGTACCCAGAAGCAGCCCGCAGCGGGGCCGACCGCCTAAGCCGGATTTCTCGGGCGGAGTCGGGCGGCGATCGCGGCGACGTCGTCCTCCGCCTCCTGGACGTGGAGACGCAGCACGATGTCGTCGAGGAGGCGGGAGACGCCCTGGCCGGGGTGCAGGCGGAGTCGGGCCAGGCGGGCGAGGGAGACGTCGATGTCCTCGCCGCGGCGCTCGACCAGCCCGTCGGTGAACATGACGAGGGTGTCATCGGGGGTGAGGGCGAGCGTGGTCATCTCGTAGTCGGCGAGGCCCGTGCCGAGGGGTGGGCCGACGGGGACGGGGATCAGTTCGCCGGCGCCGTCGCGGTGGAACACGGCGGGCGGGAGATGGCCCGCGCTGGCGAAGGCGGCCGTGCCCCGGTCCGGGTCGAGGAGCGCCAGCAGGCAGGTCGCGGGGCGGCGGTTGTGCTCCTCGGACATGGCCGTGTCCATCTGGCGCAGGATGCGGTGGGGCGGCAGATCGGTGGAGGCGACGTAGCGCAGCATCGAGCGGTACGCGTTCATGTCGACCGCCGCGTCCAGGCCGTGCCCCATGACGTCGCCGATGACGAGGAGGGTGCGGCCGTAGTGCAGTCGTACGGCCTCGAACCAGTCGCCGCCGACGAGGGTGCCGCTGCCCGCGGGCAGGTAGCGGGTGGCCATCTCGACGTTGGGGTGGGGACGGCTGGGCTCGGTGAGCAGGACCTGTTGCAGGTTCAGGGCGGTGGTGCGCAGGCGGTGGTGTTCGACGGCGTGGTGCAGATGGGCCGCGGTGAGGCGGGCCGCGTAGTGCACGGCGGCGGCCTCGTCGTCGGCGAACGTCCGGTCGGCGCGGATCGCGAGGAGGGCGCCGTAGGCCTTGCCCCAGGCGGTCAGCGGCACGGAGAGGGCGGCCAGGACGCCGTGGTCGTTCGTGGTGAACGACGTGGTGATCGGGTGGCCGGCGTCCAGGGCGCGGACCATGACGTCCTCGCGCGGCGCGGTCCGCAGACTGTCCAGCAGTTCCTTGCGGCCCACGGCCGCCATCGGGTGCAGCATGCCGTGCGGTGCCGGGCGTGCCTCGTCCTGCGCGAACAGGTCCACGGCCGCGGCGTCACACAGCCCGTCGACGAGGAACCCCGCGCACTCCGCCGCCGTCCTGCGCTCGTCGAGAGTCGACCCGATGGCGGACACGGCCCGCTGCGCGAGCGCGAACCGATCCGTCGAACCCACCCCTGACCCGCTAACCCCGTCACCGTCCAAGACCGTCCCTTTCTGCCGCCCCCCATCCCAACACCCGCACGCCCGATCGGCCGGTAGCGACCCGTGGTGCGGCGGCATCGGGTCGGGGCGGGGTGACTGGTCGGGGGTGGCGAAACTCCGTGGCCGGGGGGTCCGTACCGCCGATTCTGCAGGCTCAACTGGGGTTCCCGGACACCCCAGTTGTCCGAACAGCCGATCTTCTACCCGGCACTCAACGGGGAATACGGGTTCAACGCCCACACCGTCAGCCGGGGCAAGAGTCCCGTGAGCCGCGGAAGCGATGCTTCCCGGACGGCGACTGCCAGCCACCGAACGTACGGGCCGCCGTAGGACCGCTGCCCTGAGCGGTGTACGAAAATGTTTCGTAACCGAGGAATTTCCCCTGCTTGTCCTGGGTGTGAATTCCGTGTCAGTGTCCCGGCCAGCAGGCAGGCGACCCGCGGTGGGGCATCCGAAAGCCTTTCGGGCCGGTTTCCGTTTCCGATCTGCCTGGCTCACCTACGGCATGCCGAAAGAAGAGAGGCACACCATGCGGGGAATCCCGGTCACCGGACATCTCGGAAGCCCGAGAATTCGACGCGCCGTCGCTGCCGCGGTCACCCTGGCCGCGGCAGCGGGCCTTGCCGCCTGCGGGTCCTCGGGTCCGTCCACGAGTTCGTCGGCGAAGGGCCTGACGATGTGGGCGCTGAACGACCAGACGATCCTCAAGCAGTCCGTCGACGCGTACAACAAGGACCACCCCGACGCGAAGATCACCCTGCGACTGTTCGCCAACGACGACTACAAACAGAAGCTGCGCGTGGCCTTCGGCGCGAACCAGGCCCCGGACCTCTTCTTCAACTGGGGCGGAGGCGCCCTCAACGACTACGTCAAGGCGGGCAAGGTCGACGTCCTGAACGCGACGGACGTGAACGCGGACCGGTACACCGACAGCGTGATGCAGAGCGCGACCTTCGACAGCAAGGTCTACGGCGTCCCCGTCAACGGCCTCGCCCCGGTCGTCCTCTACTACAACAAGAAGGTGCTGTCCGACGCGGGCGTCCAGCCCCCGAAGACGTACGACGACCTGCTCGCGGCCGTGAAGAAGCTCAAGGGCAAGGGCGTGACCCCGCTGTCCCTCGCGGCCAACTCCAAGTGGCCGACCCTGATGTACCTGGAGTACCTGCTGGACCGTACCGGCGGCTCCCGCGTGTTCAGCAACATCGCCGCCGGTGACGCCGCCGCCTGGAAGGACCCGTCGGTCACCAAGGCCAACCAGAAGCTCCAGGACCTGGCCAAGGCCGGCGCCTTCGGCGACAACGCCTCCTCCGTCAGCTACGACCAGGGCGCCTCGACCGCGCTGCTCTACACGGGCAAAGCGGCGATGGAGGTGATGGGCACCTGGGAGTACGCCAACATAGCCAAGGCCGCGCCCGACTTCCTGAAGAAGGGCGAGCTGGGCTACACCGCGTTCCCGGCCCTGACCGGCGGCGCCGGCAACCCGGCGAACATCGTCGGCAACCCGTCGAACTTCCTGTCGCTGAACAAGTCGTCCAAGAACAAGTCGGACGCGCTGACCTACCTGAAGAACTACGTCCTCAACGGCTCCCAGGTCGACGCCTACCTCGCGTCCGGCAGCGTCCCGCCGGTCAAGGGCCTGGACTCGAAGCTCGCGGCGGTGAAGTCGTCGTCCGACAAGGAATGGCTGACGTTCGTGTACGACCTGGTGAACAAGGCCCCGAGTTTCCAGCTCTCGTGGGACCAGGCACTGCCGTCGGACCAGTCCGACCCGCTGCTGACCAACACCGACAAGTCGTTCCTGCGGCAGATCGCGCCCGCGGACTTCGGGACCAACATGAGCAAGGCGGGCTCGTGACCATCACCACCACCCCGACGCGCCGGAAAGGAGGGAGCGGCCTCCTCATGGCCGCCCCGGCCCTGCTCCTCTTCGGTCTGTTCGGTTTCGTCCCCCTGGTCGGTGTGGCGGCGCTCAGCGTCGCCCGCTGGGACGGACTGGGCTCCATCAGCTGGGCGGGCGTCACCAACTGGACGTCCGTCCTCACCGACAGCGCCACCTGGCAGTCCCTGTGGCTCACCGTCAAGGTGATGGTCGTCAGCTGGCTGGTGCAGACCCCGATCGCCCTGGCGCTCGGCCTGTTCCAGGCGCCCAAGGGCCGACTGCGCGCGCTGTTCGCCGTGCTGTTCTTCCTGCCGCTGCTGCTGTCCGCCGTGGCGATCGGTCTCACCTGGCAGGCGCTGCTCGACCCGTCCTTCGGCATCGGCGCCACCCCGGGCCTGCACTGGCTGGCGAAGCCGCTGCTCGGCTCGCCCGAACTCGCCCTGTACACGGTGATCTTCGTGATCGCCTGGCAGTTCGTGCCCTTCCACGCCCTGCTCTACCAAGCGGGGATACGGCAGATCCCGACCGCCCTGTACGAGGCCGCCGCGCTCGACGGTGCCGGGCCCGTGACCCGCTTCCTGCACATCACGCTGCCGCAGCTGAAGTACACGCTGGTCACGTCGAGCACGCTGATGCTGGTCGGCTCGCTGACCTACTTCGACCTGATCTTCGTCCTGTCCGGCGGCACGGGCGGCCCCGGCACCGCCACCCGCGTCCTTCCCCTCTCCATGTACATCACCGGATTCCAGGCCCACGACATGGGCCGGGCCAGCGCCGTGGCCACCCTCCTCGTGGTGTTCGGCCTCGGCCTGTCGCTGCTGACCACCCGCCTGTCCGGCTTCACCCGGATGGACAGCCAGCAGGAGGGCATGTGAGCACCACCGTGACCAAGACCCGAACCCCCGCCACGGGACGACAGGGCGTCCCCACCCACCGAGCGGTGACGCCGAAGCCCGTCCGCCGGAACCCCGCACCGGGGATCCTCCGCCGCACCCTCACCAGTGGCGCCACACTCTTCTGGACGGCGATCGTCGTCGTCCCCATCTACTGGCTCGTCGTCACCAGCCTCCGCAGCCAGTCCGACTTCACCTCCGACAGCCCGCTCGCCCTGCCCAGCCATCCGACGCTGGACAGCTACCGGACCGTCCTGGACGGCGACTTCACCACCTACCTGATGAACAGCGTGATCGTCACCGCGGGCACGGTCGTCATCGCCGTCGCCGTCGCCCTGATGGCCGCGTTCTCGATCGTCCGCAACGCAGGCAGCCGCTTCTCACGGGTGTCGTTCCGCCTGTTCCTGCTGGGCCTGGCGATCCCGCTCCAGGCGGTGATCATCCCGGTGTACCTGCTGATCATCCGGATGCATCTCTACGACAGCCTGCTCGCGATCGTCCTGCCCTCGGCGGCGTTCGCGCTGCCGATCACCGTGATGATCCTGGTCAGCTTCCTGCGGGACGTGCCGCGCTCGCTGTTCGAGGCGATGATCGTCGACGGTGCCGGTGACTGGCGCATGCTCTGGTCGCTCGCGGCACCACTGGCCCGCCCGGCGCTGATGACGGTCGCCGTCTACGACGGCCTCCAGGTCTGGAACGGCTTCCTCTTCCCCCTCATCCTCACCCAGAGCGGCGACAAGGCCGTACTGCCCCTGGCCCTGACCCTGTTCCGCGGCCAGTTCGGCATCGACGTACCGGCCACGATGGCCGCGGTGGTGCTCTCCACCCTGCCGATGCTGGCCCTGTTCATCCTGGCCCGCCGTCAGCTCGTCGCCGGTCTCACCGCCGGTTTCTCCAAGTAGCCCCCACCACCGGGCCCAACACACCGTCCCCTCCCGGCAGATCACTGAAACTGGCCTCGCAAAGGCGCTCCGGCTCACCGCGACGGCCTGTTTGTCGGCCGGGGGTCCGGGGGTTGTCCCCCGGGAAGGCACAGCACCCCGTACGACGGCCGGGCCATGCGCCCGGCCCCGTCGGCGTGCCCGCGCAACACCGAGGAGTCGTGAATGACGACCACCATCCCCGACCACGGCGGCCTCCCCCACCGGGAAGACGACCGCCCCTGGACCGACCCCGCGCTGCCCACCGCCGAACGCGTCGAGGCACTGCTCGCCCGGCTCACCCTGCCGGAGAAGGTCGCGCAGTTGAGCAGTACCTGGGAGGACATCGAGGCCGACGGCCCCGAAGTGGCCCCGGGCAGCAACCACTTCGGCCGCGTCGGCGACCTCGACGAGACCGCCCGGCACGGCCTGGGCCAGCTCACCCGCCCTTACGGCACCCTCCCCCGGCCCGCCCTGGAACACGCCCGCCTCTTGGCCGTGCACCAGCGACAAGTGGTGGCACAGAGCAGGTTCGACATCCCGGCGATGGCCCACGACGAGTGCCTCACCGGCTTCACCGCCTACGGCGCCACCATCTACCCCACCTCGCTCGGCATGGCGGCCACCTTCGACCCCGCGCTGATCCGCAGGGTGGGCGAGGCCATCGGCTCCGACATGGCCGAGGCGGGAGTCCACCAGGGCCTCTCCCCCGTCGTCGACGTCATCCGGGACTACCGCTGGGGCCGCTGCGAGGAGACCTACGGCGAAGACCCGTACCTGGTGGGCGAGTTGGCCGAGGCGTACGTCACCGGACTGCAGAGCGCCGGGGTGTACGCGACTCTCAAGCACTTCGCGGGGTACTCCGCCTCGATGGGCGGCCGCAACCACGCGCCCGTGCACGCGGGCCGCCGCGAGCTCTTCGACGTGATCCTCCCGCCGTTTGAACGCCTCGTCGCCTCAGGTGTGCGGTCCGTCATGAACTCGTACGCCGAGATCGACGGCGAGGCACCCGCCGCGAGCCACTGGCTGCTGACCGAAGTCCTGCGCGACGCCTGGGGTTTCGAGGGAACCGTCGTCTCCGACTACTGGTCCCTGCCCTTCCTCGTGAACGCCCACCGGGTCGCGGCCGACCTGCCCGACGCGGGCGCGCTCGCTCTGCGGGCCGGGATGGACGTCGAGCTGCCCGACCAGCGCGGCTTCGGCGATGCCCTCGTGGACGCCGTCGAACAGGGCCTGGTGGGCGAGGAGTTCGTGGACCGGGCGGTGCGCCGGGTCCTGCGCCAGAAGGTGGAACTCGGACTGCTCGACGCCGACTGGGACCCACGCCCGCCCGCCCTGCGCGCCGGCGAGCTGGACCTGGACAAGCCGGAGAGCCGTCAACTCGCCCGCGCCGTGGCCCAGTCGAGTGCCGTTCTGCTGTCGAACGACGGTGCCCTGCCCCTCGCAGCAACCGGCCGGATCGCGCTCATCGGCCCGTGCGCCGACGACGTGCGGACCATGTTCGGCTGCTACAGCTTCCCCAACCACGTCCTCGCCGAACGTGACGACCTCGGCAACGGTGTCGAGGCAGTTTCCCTGCGCCACGCTCTGACGGCCGAACTGTCGGGTGTGGAGTGGGAGTTCGCGCACGGCTGCCCGATCCGCGAGGCGGACCGCTCCGGTATCGCCGCCGCGGTGGAAGCCTCCGCCGGGGCCGACCTCACCGTGCTGGTCGTCGGTGACAAGGCCGGCATGTTCGGGATCGGCACCTCGGGCGAGGGCTGTGACGTGGAGGATCTGCGTCTGCCGGGCGTACAGGAGGAGCTGGTCGAGGCCGTGTTGGCGACCGGGCGGCCTGTCGTCCTGATCGTCAGCAGTGGACGGCCGTACGCGGTGGGCCGGTTCGCGTCCTCCGCCGCCGCCATGGTGCAGGTCTTCCTCCCGGGCGAGGAGGGCGGCCGTGCGGTGGCCCAACTCATGGCAGGGAAGGCGAACTTCAGCGGCAAGCTGCCCGTGCAGATCCCGACCACGCCCGGCGGCCAGCCCTACACCTATCTCCACGCCCCGCTCGGCGACCGGCAGAGCTGGCTGTCCAACCTCGATCCGACACCGGCGTTCCCCTTCGGGCACGGGCTGTCGTACACGACCTTCGAGATCGACGGGCTTGGCGTGGACCGTGAACTGGTACCGGTGGACGGCGAGTTCACGGTCGGCGCGCGGGTGCGGAACACGGGGGCGGTGGCGGGCGCCGAGACGGTGCAGTTGTACGCGATCGATCCGGTCGCCCAGGTGACCCGGCCGGTGCGGTCCCTGCTCGGCTTCGCCAAGGTGGCCCTCGAACCCGGCGAGCAGGCGACGGTCCGCTTCCACGTCCACACCGACCGGCTGGCCTTCACCGGCCTGGCCGGCAGGCGCGTCGTCGAGCCCGGCGAGATCCTGCTGGAGGCGGGCTCCTCCAGCCTGGACACACCGGCGCGGGGGACGGTCCAACTCATCGGCGAGGAGCGGGCCGCGACGGTTCTGCGGCAGCACGCCGTGCCCGTGAGCATCGAGCGAGCGTAAACCGAGCGCCCCATACAAAAGGTAGCCCCGCCGATCGATCCGATCGGCGGGGCCACCTGCTTGTCCAGTGGGTGCCTAACTGCGGGTCCACTGCTGGGTGGCGGTGCCCAGTCCGGTCCACAGCTCGACCTTCGAGCCGTTGGCCGTCCCCCAGTTGGTCACGTCGATGACCAGGCCGTTGGCCCGGTTGACGATGGTGCCGTCCACACGGAACGCCCACTTCTGGCTGGGCTTTCCGTTGCAGGCCCAGAGGATGAGCGTGGTGCCCGCGGTGGTGCCGTCACCGTTCGCGGCCAGGCAGTTGCCGGAGACGCGGAGTTCGCCCGCGGCGGTCTGCGTGATGGTCTGGTTGGCGTTGCCGGAGCAGTCGTAGATCTGGACCTGGACGCCTGTCGTACCGTTCGGGACGTCGAGGCAGCGTCCGGAGTACGTGCCCTTCAGGGTGAAGGTGGAGGCCGTGGGGAGCGGGTCCTGGACCAGTTGCCAGTCCTGTGAGCCGTCGGTGGTGGCCGCCGCCACGGTGACGGAGCCGCCCGCCGTCGAACCGGTCATGTAGAGGCTGGTGTTGAGCACCGAGCGGAGCTTGTAGTAGCCGCTGGTCGACGAGGCGACCTGGGTCCACTGTTTGTCGGTGGCTCCGTCGTCGACCCACTGGGCCAGCTTCTG
The DNA here is from genome assembly GCF_042721125.1 of Streptomyces sp. NPDC058469. Lineage (NCBI taxonomy): Bacteria > Bacillati > Actinomycetota > Actinomycetes > Kitasatosporales > Streptomycetaceae > Streptomyces > Streptomyces sp. NPDC058469. The sequence goes on along the minus strand of NZ_JBHXME010000082.1, from coordinate 17,550 downwards.
CCCAGCCGTCGCCGTGCCGGTCCAGATGGCGGCCGAGCGACCCCCGGCCTTGTTGAGCAGCGTCACGTTGCTGCCCTTGGCGGTCAGGTGCCAGCGCTGGGTGTTGGCCGCGGTGTCCGCCGCCAGGACGAGGTCGGGGGTGTTCCCGGTGAGGTTCGCGTCCTGGGTCTTGCCGGACGCGGTGCTGAGCACCTGGCCGGTGAGCCGGTTGACGAGGCTGTAGTAGGCGCCGTCGGAGCGGCCGAGGTCGACCTCGGCGTACTTCACGGGGCCGACGCTGGTGCCGCTCCACGATGCCTGGAGGACGAGGACACGTCCGGTGCCGTCGACGTACTGGAGCGTGCGGCTGTAGCCGGCGGCGATCGGTGTCCTGTACTCCTTCCAGGTCCCGGTGGACAGCCCGGACTCGTTGACCCACACGTCACCGCTGCCGGAGGCGTTGTAGACGATCCGGCCGTCCGGCATGGGGAGCAGGACCGGGCTGCCGCCGGTGGACAGGGCGGCCCCGCCCGAGGGCACGGGCAGCGAGGTGATCGCGGCGTCGGTGGCCGAGAAGAACTTCGTCGGGTCGTCGGATATCCGGTAGCGGACGTTCGTGCCGCCGCCCCAGTACTCGTACGTCAGAAGCCACTTGCCGTCGGTCGTCGGGGCGATGGTCGTCATGCCCGGCCGGCCGCCGCCGATCTCCGTCTTGCCGTTGCCCATGCTCACCGTTGCGCCGGGGACGTCAACGACCGGGGAACTCCAGGCAGTTGTGCCGGCGCCGTCCCAGGTGCGGTGCAGGAGGACCTGGCCGCCGGAGTCCGTCGCCGTGGCGTTGTCCGGGTCGAGGGTCGGGGCGCCGGTGGTGGTGTTGTAGCCGGTGTAGTCGTCCTCGTCGGAGTAGTAGGCGATCAACGTGCCGTTGTGGGCGAGGAGATGGGGTTCCCACACCGGGTCGACCTGCGCGTAGGTGTTGGCCGTCGAGACCCGGCCGACGCTGCCCGCGCTGCCGCCCTGCCAGCTGCCGGCGGCGATGATGTTCTGGATGGTCCAGGTCGCGCCGTCGTCCGTGCTGGAGTAGAGGGCGAGTGCCACGTCCTTGCGGTCGCCGTCACTGGTGGGCGTCCAGCCGGAGTTGGCGGCTTTCTGCTCCTGGTAGTAGTAGTCGTCGCCGGAGACGATGCTCGCGAGCAGCAGGGTGCCGGCGCTCAGGCTGCCGACGTTCTGCGGGAGGACGTAGAGATACGGGTTGGTCCAATTGCTCGTGTATTTCGCGTACTTGGAGTCGCTGGAGAGGTAGGCGGGGGCCTTGACGTCGGACAGTTTCGCCCACGTCGTGCCGTCGTCGTCGCTCTTGTACACGGGCAGTGTCTGGCCCACCGGAGCGGTCTGGTCGTTCTCGAAGGTGGCCACGATCCGGCCGTCGGCCAGCTGGGCGGACTTCGGGTAGAGAACACAAGGGCTCTTGCTGCACGCGGCGGTGTTGGTCGCCGTATACAGATTCGCGGGACTCGGCTGATAGGCCGACGCACTCGTCGCGGAGGCGATGGCGAATGCCACGCCCATGCCGAAGGCTGTCGCCGCAGCGAAAGCCTTTCGCACCCAAGATCTAGTCAACGGCGTTCCTTTCACCGGGGGAAGGCGCGCACCACTTTCCGGTGGTTCCGGAGTTTCCGGAGGTCCCAGGGGGATGGAATGGGGGTGCGGAGCAGGAAGCCAGTATTCGTATGCGACACCGGGATGTCACCGGCACGTGTCGAAAGTGTTTCGCATGATTGCGGGTTACGCGGTATTGACGTGCTTGGCGGGACGGCGCACGGACGTCGAGGTCCGCAGGACGAGTTCCGTGGCCAGCTCTATGCGCGGGGACACGGGCGCCCTGCCCTGGGCGAGTTCCAGGAGCACCCGGGTGGCCTCGCGCCCCAGCTCCTCGAAGGGCTGGCGTACGGCGCTCAGCGGTGGGCAGGCCATCGCGGCGACGAGTGTGTCGTCGAAGGACATGACCGCCAGGTCGTCCGGTACGGCGAGCCCCTGCTGCCGGGTCGCCTCCAGCACGCCGAGCGCCTGTGCGTCGCTGGCCGCGAAGACGGCCGTGGGCGGGTCGTCGGCCCGCAGGATCTGGGCGCAGGTGGCGAGCGCCTCGGCGTAGTCGAAGTCGGTCGAGCGGACGATCGCCGGGTCGTAGGCGATCCCGGCCTCCTCCAGCGCGGCCCGGTAGCCGTGCACGCGTGCCGCCCCGGCCAGCGAGTGGGAGCGGCCCGCGACCATGCCGATCCGGGTGTGCCCGAGCTTCAGCAGGTGCTGTACGGCGTCGCGGGCCCCGCTCCAGTTCGTCACGCCGATGCTGGGAATGTCCTGGGAGGGCGCGCTGAGCGGGTCGATCAGCACCACCGGGAGCCGTTGCTCGACGATGCGGCGCTGGTCCTCCTCGGACAGCATCGAGATCACGATGACGATCCCGGCCGCGCCGAGCGCGACGCACTGCTCCAGCCACCCGGAGATCGACCGCCGGCTCGTCGTCCCGGTGACCACGTCGATACCGAGCGCGCCGGCCGCGTCCACGATGCCGCGAACCACCTCCAGCGTGTACGGCCCGGACAGGTCCCGGAACACCGCGATGATCTGCCGGGGCGTCGCGGGGTCCCGCTCCCAGGGCCGCACGAAGCCGTGCCGGGCGAGGAGTTCCTCGACCCGCTCGCGCGTCCGCGCGCCGACGTCCCGGCGCCGGTGCACCACCTTGGACACCGTGCTGAGCGAGACACCCGCCTCCGTGGCGATGCTCGTCAGGAGGCCGTACTGCGCCTCCAGTTGCCCCTTGCCGCGACCTGTCACCCGATGCCCGTTCCGCTCGCCGAACACCGATGCGCCGGACCGCATCGCGTACCTGGCCAGTAACTTTGCCGCAAGGTAACGGGGCGCGGGCCGCGGAGGCAAGACCGGTGCACGCCCTCTCACACGGTTCGACCTGCGGGGAACGCACAGGGTGACGAGCGCGCCGCCACCGCCCTCATCCCGCCCGGGTCGAGTCGGTCGTGTGATGGACGGTCTCGGCGATCCGCACGAACGACCGGATCAGTGGAGTGGTGTCGTCGGCGCGCCAGGCGATGACGAACCCGCTCGGCGGCATATCGGTCAACGGCACCACCGTCAGGCCCTCCGGCAGGGCGTGCCCGAGCGGCATCAGGCCCACCGTGCCGTTCCACAACACGGACTGCAGGCACTCACGAGCCGTCCGTACGACGGGCCCGTCACGGCGCCGGCCGTCGCCTGCCGACCCTGTCCAGTAGGCCTCCCAGACGGGGTCCGTGCCGTTCGGGAAGCGGAACCAGCGGCGCTCGGCGAGGTCGGCCAGGCGCAGGCCGTCGCGGTGGGCGAGCGGGTCGTCCGTACGGAGGACCACACCGACCCGGTCCGAACGCAGGGCCCGGGTGGCGATGCCGGTGTCGTCGAAGGGCGTCCTGGTCAGCGCCACGTCGACGAGCCCGGCCCGTAGTCCCGCGGTCGGATCGGTCAGGTCCGACTCACGGATGAGGATGCGGGCGGCGGGGTGGCGCTCCCGGTAGGCGGCGGCGAGCCGGGTGCCGAACTGCTCCGCGCTGTCCGCGAGGGTGCCCACCGTCATGGTGACCGGTCCGGCCAGGGCGGTCACGCGGGCCCGCACCCGGTCGGCCTGCGCCAGCAGGGCGCGCGCCTCCTCGTGGAGCAGGACACCGGCCGGGGTCAGGACCACCCCCGTGGGCGAGCGGAGCAGGAGGGCACAGCCGAGCTCGGTCTCCAGCTGTTTGATCGCCCGGCTCAGCGGCGGCTGGGTCATCCGAAGGCGCGCGGCGGCCCGGCCGAAGTGGAGTTCCTCGGCGACCGCCACGAAGTAGCGCAGCGTGCGTAGCTCCATGACCGGCGATGATACCGACGCGGTATCGGCCGTACAGGATCGGTCTTGGACACCCAAGGGTGTCCGGCGGTGGAGTGGTGGGCGAACGAGACCGTCGTACTGCTGAGGAGTCGCCATGGCCGACCGCGTGTCGCACGACCCCGTCGTGCACATCACCGAAGTGCGGGAACTGGACCGCGACTTGGTGGTCGTGCCCGACGGGCGGGTGCAGTTGGTGCCCAACATCGGTGTCATCGGCGGCCGGGACGCGGTGCTCGTCGTGGAGACGGGCCTGGGGCCGCGGAACGCCGAGAAGGTGCTGGAGTTCGCGTCCGAGTACGCCGGGGGACGCAGGCTGTATCTGACGACGACCCACTTCCACCCTGAACACGCCTTCGGGGCGCAGGTGTTCGCGGGCGAGGCGACGTTCCTCGTGAACCGCGCGCAGGCGGAGGACCTGAAGGTGAAGGGTCCTGGCTATCTCGACATGTTCCGAGGGCTCGGCGAGCCGGTCGCCCGGCAGCTCGAAGGTGTCGTCCTGCCGGAGCCCGACCTCGTCTACGACGACGCGTACGACCTCGAACTGGGCGGCCGGGTCGTGCAGTTGCGGGCCACGGGCCGGGCGCACAGCAAGGGCGACCAGGTGGTGCGGGTGCCGGACGCGGGCGTGCTGTTCACGGGGGACCTGGTGGAGGCGGGCCAGTTCGCCATCTTCCCGTGGTTCCCGCCGTACGACACCGATGTCTCCGGCACGCGCTGGCTCGCGGTCATGGAGCGCCTCGCGGGCGAGGGGGCCCGGGTCGTCGTACCCGGCCACGGGGCCGTCGGCGGACCGGAGTTGCTCGCGGACGTGCGTGACTATCTGCGGCTGCTGCGGGACGAGACGTGGGTGCGGCGCGACTCGGCGACGAGCGAGGAGACGATCGTCGAGGAGGTTCGGGCGCTCATGATCCAGCGGCATCCGGAGTGGGCCGAGCGGGACTGGATCGAGAAGGGGGTCGGCTGCCTCTGCGCCGAACACCCGGCGTGAGCAGGCCAGTCAGGACGCGCTCGTCACGAAGCCGTCCCTGGCCGTGTCGAAGACGGGACGGTAGGTGTCCCACTTCGCGTCCGGGGCCGAGAGGTAGATGTCGTACTCGCGGTCGCCCTCCCGGCCGAAGCCGAGGTCGATGGCACGGAACACCCGCACCCGGCCCTGGAAGGTGAACTCCCATATGGCGGCGGGCTGTTGCTGGAAGGTGGTCTGCTGCATGCGGAGCCTGCGGTACGAGGGGTAGTTGACCTTGGTGTTGGCCTCGATGTCCGCGAAGTGCGTGCCCGGGTTGGGGCCCGCCGGATCCACGACCCCGATGGTGAGCCCTGCCAGGCCCGTCCTGTCGGTGTAGGTGACGCCCTCCGCCGTGCGCTTGCCGGCCTTCCAGCCGTCCGGCACCGGGAAGGAGACGCCGAGTTGGCGGTCCCGGACGAGGTGATAGCCCTCCGGCACGGGCGAGGCGGAGGCCGTGGTCGTGGGCCGGCTCGTCGCGGCCCCGGGTGCGGACTTCGACGTCGTGTGCAGCACGAACGCCGTGGCCGCCACAGCAGCGGCCACGGCGACGGCGATCCCCCCGAGGACAAGCCCCTTACGGCTCCGTCGCCGCCCACGGCCACCGCCTGAGTCCCCGGCCGGTTTCGCGGGCTCCGGGCCTACCACGGTCAAGTGGGCGGTGGCCGGGGGCAGTTCGGACGTCGACTCCCCCCACCACGCGGTCTGCAGGGCCCGTTCCGTCTGTTCCGCCGTCGGCCGCTCGTCGGGCTCCTTGATCAGGAGTACCTCGATGAGCGGCTCCAAGGGTCCGGCCTGCTTCATGGGTTCCAGTGGGTCCACCGCGATGGCGTACGCGGTCTCCATGGCGGTGACCCGGCGGAACGGCGGGCGTCCCTCGACGGCCTGGTAGAGCGTGGCGCCAAGTGCCCACAGGTCGGAGGCGGTTCCGGGGGTGAGCCCGCGGATCCGTTCCGGGGCCATGTAGTGGATGGAGCCGACCATCTCGCCGGTCTTGGTCAGCGTGGACGCCCCGTCCGTCATGGCGATGCCGAAGTCGGTGAGGACGAGCCGGTCGCCGGCGCCGAGCAGGACGTTGCCGGGCTTGACGTCGCGGTGCAGCACACCGGCGGCGTGGGCCGCGCGCAGGGCGGCGACCATGTCGAGGCCGATCCGGGCCGCCTCCTGGTACGGGAGGGTCCGGCCGTCCTTGAGGAGTTCGGCGAGCGTGGGGCCCGGGACGTACTCCATGACGATGCAGGGGCGCCCCTCGTCGTCCACGACGTCATGGACGACGATCACGTTCGGGTGCGCGATGCGGGCGGCGCTGCGGGCCTCGCGGCGGGTGCGCTCGTAGAGGGTGGCGAGTTCGTCGGCGGAGAGTTCCGGCCGGGCGTGGAGCCGTTTGATCGCGACCTGGCGGCCGAGCACCTCGTCGTCGGCCCGCCAGACGGTGCCCATGCCGCCCCGGCCGATCTCCTCGGTCAGCCGGTAGCGCCCGGCGATGCGACGCCCTTCGTCCGACACGGTGTCCTCCGCCGGTTCTGTCCATGTTCGATTCGCCTGATCACCATAACCGGCTCTTGTCCCGGATCATGTGGGGCGGATCACGGCGCCCACTCTCGACGGGAGAGTCGCCCGCCACGGCTGAAGGTTCGCCCACCTCGACTGGAGGGTGGAGAGGGTCTAGTACCCCGGTACTAGTCACCCCGGCCGTTTTCACTTCCCCGGTGCTGCGGATGCGAGGAAAGCCGCTCATAGCGTGAAGCCGTGGGTCGCGCAGGCCCTCCACTTTCTATCGAACCTGGTGGGAGTACCCCATGGCCACCTTCCTCTACCGGCTGGGCCGGTTCTCGTTCCGGCGGCGACGGCTCGTCCTGATGCTGTGGATCGCCGTCCTGGCGGTCGTCGGCATCGGTGCCATGAACGTCACGACGAGCACGTCCGACAGTTTCAGCCTCCCCGGCACACAGTCGCAGAAGGCGATCGACCTGCTGGAGAAGGAGTTCCCGCAGGCGTCGGCCTCCGGCGCCACCGCCCGCGTGGTGTTCGAAGCGCCCAAGGGGCACACGCTGGCCTCCGGCGCCGACAGGACCGAGGTCCAGTCGCTGATCGCCGACCTCAAGAAGGCACCCCAGGTCGCGAACGTCTCCGACCCGTACCAGAGCGGCCTGATCAGCAAATCCGGCACCATCACCTACGCGCAGGTCACCTACAAGGTCGGCCAGCCCGACGTCACCGCCGCCGCGCGCGACGCGCTGCACTCGGTGGCCGACCGGGGCGAGAAGGCGGGCCTCGCGGTCAGCCTGGGCGGCAACGCCGTACAGGAGAAGGCGGGCAGCAGCAGCACCGAGCTGCTCGGTCTGCTGATCGCGGCCGTGGCGCTCGTCATCACGTTCGGGTCGCTGCTCGCGGCCGGACTGCCGCTGCTGACGGCGATCTTCGGGGTCGGGACGGCGGTCGCCGCCATCACGGTCGCGAGCGCGTTCTTCGACCTCAGCTCGGCCGCCTCGACACTGGCGCTGATGCTGGGCCTCGCGGTGGCCATCGACTACGCCCTGTTCATCGTCTCCCGGTACCGCAGCGAGATCCGGGACGGCCACGAACCGGAGGAGGCCGCGGGCCGCGCGCTGGGCACCGCCGGTTCCGCGGTGGTGTTCGCCGGTCTCACTGTCGTCATCGCCCTGGCCGGCCTGAGCATCATCGGCATCAGCATGCTGACCACCATGGGCCTGGGCGCCGCCTTCGCGGTCGTCGTCGCCGTACTGATCGCGCTGACCCTGCTGCCCGCGGTGCTGGGCTTCGCCGGGACGCGGATCATGGGCAGCAGGTTCACCAGCCGCCGGATGCGCGTGCTCCAAGAGGGCGGCAAGGGGGAGACGACGGGCGTGCGCTGGGCCCGGTTCGTGACCCGCAACCCGCTGAAGATGCTGGTCGTCTCGGTCGTCGGGCTCGGCATCCTGGCCATCCCCGCGCTGTCGTTGCGCCTGGCCCTGCCCGACGACAGCACGTCCTCGCCGGGCACCAGCGAGCGCATCGCCTACGACACGATCACCAAGGGCTTCGGCGACGGCTACAACGGCCCGCTGACCGTGGTCATCGACGGCCAGGGCAGCACCGACGCCAAGACCGCCGCGCAGGACGCGGTCGCCCAGCTCGGGAAGATGTCCGACGTCGCCGCCGTACGCCCCGCGGTGTTCAACCAGAACGGCGACGTGGCCCTGATCTCCGTCGTACCGAAGAGCTCGCCCAGCAGCGCGGCCACCGTCGACCTGGTCTCCGAGATCCGCGACCGGGGCCCCGCCCTGAAGAACGACACCGGCGCCGAACTGATGGTCACCGGCACCACAGCGCTGAACATCGACGTGTCCAACAAGCTGAGCGGCGCCCTGATCCCCTACCTGGGTGTGGTCGTCGGCCTGGCCCTGGTCCTGCTGCTCCTGGTGTTCCGCTCGATCCTGGTCCCGCTCAAGGCCGCCCTCGGCTTCCTGCTCAGCGTGCTCGCCACGCTCGGTGTCGTGGTCGCGGTGTTCCAGTGGGGCTGGCTGGCGGACGTCTTCGGCATCGACCAGACCTCGCCGATCGTGAGCGTCCTGCCGATCTTCATGATCGGCGTGGTGTTCGGACTCGCCATGGACTACGAGGTGTTCCTGGTGACCCGGATGCGGGAGGAGTACGTCCACGGGGCCGAGCCCACGGAGGCGGTGATCGCCGGCTTCCGGCACGGCGCCCGGGTGGTCACGGCCGCCGCGGTCATCATGATCTCCGTGTTCGCCGGGTTTCTACTCGACGACGTGGCGCTGATCAAGTCGATCGGCCTGGGTCTCGCCTCCGCCGTCCTCTTCGACGCGTTCGTCGTCCGGATGACACTCGTGCCCGCGGTCATGACCCTGCTCGGCCACCGCGCCTGGGCCCTGCCCCGCTGGCTGGACCGCGCGCTGCCCAACGTCGACGTCGAGGGCGACCGGCTGCGCCATCTGCTGGCGGAGACCCCGGACGACGGCTCCATCGGCCCGGACAAGGCGCCCGTGTCGTCCGGCGCCACCAACAAGAGCTGAGGCAGCGGCCGTACGATCCACCCCAGGACGCCTATTACGGACGTACGGCCGCCGCCCCTGTCGACCACACCGTCCCCGCCCGCCGGTCCCCTTCCCCCCGGGACCGGCGGGCGGCCCCGCCTGCACCATGGAGGGTGTATCCCGTGACCGCACCGCCGACGACGGACCGGCCTCCCAAGCCCGCGAACCTGATCGGACGGACCCGGCTGGGCGATTCCGAGTACCGGTCGGTCGTCCGGCTGCTCACCTGGCTGGGGCGGGTGCGGGCGGCCGACGTGGCGCATCCTCGGGTCCGGCGGTGGGGGGTGCCCGTCCTGTACGCCCTCGGCGGCATTCCGGCGCTGGTGCTCGCGGCCCGCGACTCCGGCCCCGACTTCGTGCTGATGCTGACGGTCACAGCGGGGTACACGGTGCCGTTGCTGTGGCGGAGGCAGCGGCCCGTGCTGGTCTTCGCCTTCCTGGTCGTCCTCTCCGAGGTGTGCCTGTTCGTGGGGGTGGACTCGGGTTCGAGCGCAACCCAGTTGGTGGCGCTGCTCAACCTGGGGCGCTTCGGGGCTCCCGGCCAACTGGCAGTCGGCGTCGCGTACAACCTCCTGCAGACTTTCGTGTCGATCGCCTTCTTCAACGGCCTCAAGGGATCGGACCAAGGGACCAGTACCCCGGTGCTGGCGTTCCTGGCCGTGGTCGCCATCCTGTCGATGGCCGCGCTGGGTCTGGCCGGAAAACTGGTGAACGCCTACATCGAGGCCCTCCAGGAACACGCCGTACGTCTGGAGATGGAGCGCGACCAGCGAGCCCAGTTGGCCGCGGCGACCGAACGCGCCCGCGTGGCACGGGAGATGCACGACATCCTCGGCCACACCCTCGCCGTGATCGTCGGTCTCGCGGGCGGCGCCGCCGGACTCGCCGAGACCAAGCCGAAGCGGGGCGCGGACACCCTGCGGATCATCGCCGAGAGCGGCCGCGGCGCCCTCGCCGAACTGCGCCGGCTGCTCGCCGTCATCCACGACGACGAGCCCGACGACACCCCACTCTCACCCCAGCCCGGGCTGGCCGATCTCGGCGCCCTGATGGAACGGGTGAGGGCCGCGGGTCCCGCCGCCGCACTCCACCTCAAGGGCGAACTCACCGGTCTCGCCCAGGGACTTCAGCTCGCCGTCTACCGCATCGTGCAGGAAGCCCTCACCAACACGCTCAAGCACGCGGCACCGAACACGACGGTCGAGGTCACGGTGACGGCCGCTCCGGAGGCGGTAACCGTCACCGTCGAGGACACCGGCCCGCACAAGGCATCCGGCACCGACGAGCAGGGCAAGGGTTTGGTCGGCATGCGCGAACGGGCCGCGCTCTACGGCGGACAGGTCGTCGCGGGCCCCAACTCCCACGGTGGCTGGACCGTCCGCGCCCTCCTCGTCCCCATCCCCACTGCTCCCGACCTCACGGAGAAGCACTCGGCATGACCACCGTCCTCATCGTCGACGACCAGGCCCTGCAGCGCCTCGGCTTCAGCATGCTCATCGAGCAGTACCCCGACCTGAGCACCGTCGGCGAGGCCACGCACGGCGTCGAGGCGGTCCGGCTGGCGGCCGAACTGCGCCCCGACGTCGTCCTGATGGACGTCCGCATGCCCGGCATGGACGGCATCGAGGCCACCCGCCGGATCGTGCAGTCGGGCGGCCGCTCACGCGTCCTGGTGCTGACCACCTTCGACCTCGACGAGTACGCGTACGCCGCGCTGCGCGCCGGGGCCAGCGGCTTCCTCCTCAAGGACGCGCTGCCCGAGGAACTCGTCGCCGGCATCCGCGCGGTGGCCGCCGGCGACGCCGTCATCTCTCCAGGCCTGACCCGCAAGCTCATCGACGCCTTCGCCGACCGCATGCCCGGCCGCACCGCCGAACAGGACCGCCGCCTCGACGCCCTCACCGACCGCGAACGCGAGGTCCTCACCGTCATGGCGGCCGGCTGGAGCAACACCGAGATCGCCGAACGCCTGTGCCTCGCCGAGTCCACCGTCAAGTCCCACGTCAGTCGCATCCTCGCGAAGATCGGCGCGCGGGACCGGGTACAGGCGGTGATCTTCGCGTACGACGCGGGGTTGGTACGGCCGGCTTGAGGTGGGCCGGGGTTGGTGAGTAGGGACTGGTGTCGGGCCGGTGAGTCGGAGCTGGTCTCAGGCCGGCGCGGTCACGAAGTCGTCGATCAGGGCGGTGAGTTCGGCCGGTTCCTCCACGGGCAGTTCGTGGCCGGCGTCGACGATCCGGACGACCGCGTCCGGGTAGGCGTTGGCCATCCGCAGCATCTGGGAGAGGGGCGACTGGATGTCGTGGTAACCGTGCACGATGAGCGTCGGCGCGGTGATCTCGCCGACGCGTCCAGGACGCCGAAGGCCCGCATGGCGCCGTAGCAGGTCATGACGACCTCGCGCGGTGTGGGTGGCCGGCCCCGCCGCACTTCGCCCAGGGCCGGGACACTCGGCGGATCAGTCCTCGGACAGGAGCCAGCCGATGTGCAGTTCCTCCGCGCCTGGGCGGAATATCCGGATGAGCTCGGCGCGCTCCGGCTCGCCCTCGGGGAGGTTGTCGGCGAGGAGGGCCTGCGCGGCGATCGTCTGGGGCCGGGCGCCGAGCGCGGCGCGCAAGTTGAGTGAGCGGCGCAGCATCGCCATCCGCTCGGCGGGCTCCTTGTGCGGTGCGAGGTGCCGGATGATGTAGGACTCGAAGTAGCCGTCGCCGGACTTCGTCGCGACCTCGAGTGCCGTCTCGTAGAGCGGGACGGCGCCGGCCGGGTCCTCGTCGATGTTGTCCAGCAGGACGGCCCAGTGGTACTCGGCCCAAGCGCGTGTCTTCTCGTCGCCGCCCTCGATCGCCGCACGGTAGCCGGCCTCGGCCACGGCACGGTCGTCGGCGCGGGTGTCGCGCCGGAACAGCAGGCGGCTGTAGGCCAGTCGTGCCGTGAGCAAGTGCGCGGTCGGCGATGCGGGTTCGAGCACCGCGACCGCCTTCTCGGCCTCCTCGTGACCCTCGATCCGGAAGAACCAGCGGTCGACGGCGATCACCGCGCGCAGCTCGGGCTCGACGTCCGGGGCCAGGACGGCGAGTGCGGCGTCCCACTCCCCGAGCATCTGCAGTCGACGGGCGATGTAGGTGGCGTCAGCTATCATGGCACCTACGATACGAAGCGGCGATGTAGGCGGTCAAGTGCAATACGATGACTACATGGGGAACGTGGCACGGCTGGCCGTCGAGCTGGCCAACACCGGGACCCTCGACCAACACGGCGAACTGGTCGCCGCGTTCTTCGCGGAACACGAGGTCACTCCGCCCCCGGGCGGCGACTACGGCGAACTGCCGGACCTCGTCCGCACGGCCCTGGCACAGTCGGTCGACGGCGCCGCCCCCGAAGCCGTGCACCGCCTGCTGCGCGACTATCCGCCAGAGATGCACCTGTCCGACCATGACGGCCTCGACGGCTGGCACATCCACTTCAGCCGCAACGGCACCCCGGCCAAGCACTGGCTCGGCCAGCTGATCGCCGCCGAACTCGCCCTCGTCGCGGCCGGGGACCCGGCGGTGACGCTGGGGCGGTGCGTCGCGGCCGGGTGCGGAAACTACTTCGTGGACCAGTCACGGAACCGCACACGCCGGTTCTGCTCCAACACGTGCGCGAGCCGGACGACGGTTGCGGCCTATCGGGCCCGGGCGGCGAAGAACTCCTAGCGTAGTGAGTCCGTTTGGGATCCGTCACCAGCAGATGCGGAAGAGCCACCGCACACAACTGGAACGCACGGTGGCCAGGCCTGCGGGTCAGCCGCCCTGGCCGGCGCTGCCGACCGGGCCGACCGTCACGGAGGCACCGGAGCCGTCCGTGACGGGCAGGGTGGCGGCGCCCGGCCAGTTGAGGGTGACCGACTTCGTCTCGTTCGGCGGGGTCACCACCAGCCCGGTGATGCGGACGCCGGAGCCGCCCGACTTGTTGAACGGGTAGTTGATGGGGAAGGCGATCGACTTCCCGTTCTTGAGGATGGTCGAAGTGGTCGCCTGGCCGGTGCGCTTCGCGGACAGCGGACCCGCGTTGGTCTTCAGGTCGACGCCCGCGTACCCGGAGATCGTGCAGTCCCGGCCGCCGCCGTTCGTCAGCTCGACCACGACGGTGGCGTCGGGGTCGCCGTCGATGGTGTTGTCCTTCGCCGTGATCTCCAGCTCGTCGGTGCGGCACTTGCCGACCTTGGCGTTCGCGTCGGAGCCGGTACCGGCAGCCGTACCCGTGCCGCCGGAGCTCGACCCACCGGAGCTGGTCCCCGTGGAGGCCTTCGCGCCGCTCTGGTCCGAGCTGCCGGTGTCCGAACTGCCGCCCGAGGACGAGGCGTTGGACCCGGACGACGCCGTGGACGCGGACGACGAATCGCTCTGCCCCGTGGCGGCGTCGCCGTTCTGGCAGGCCGTGAGCGAGACACCGGCGGCGACGGCCAGGGCGGCGAAGGTGAGCTTGTGAGCGCGCATCGTTTCATCCTCAGAATCGGTGGTGTCAGTGCCGGCCGCCCAGTACGGGTCATCGGTACGAGCGGGCGTTTCTGATCATCAAGAGCGGCTCGACCCGGTCGACCGTTCCGCACAACCACCGCATAAGACATTCCTGTTACACGCACCCCCACGTACGACGCCCGCCATCACCAGGCACAACACGCCGGAACGCCCCAACGGCCAGCCCGGACGGCGGTTCCCGCCGCCGTCGCGAACTCGTCCGCGGTCACCGTCCGTTGGGACAGACCCGTAACCCGACGGGTCACAACCGATCACCCGCCCTTCGCATCCCGCCGAGCCGATGAAGCAACTCCACGGAACGCGCGGGCTCCAGACGGGTCGTCAATTCCTATGCCGACGGCGTCGGTTCACCCTGTCCCTCCCAGGGCCTGGCCAGCCCCACCAGTGCAACTCCCGCCGCTGCCACGGCAATCAGCATGATCACCGCCATCGGCAGGGAACTGTCCTCGCCGAACACCCCCACCAGCGGCGCCGCGAGCGCGCCGAACAGGAACTGCAGGCCACCGAGGAGGGCGGAGGCCGCGCCCGGGGCGTTGCGGCCGAGGGCCTGGCCGATGCTCAGGGTCGACGGGAAGACCATGCCGATGCCGCCGGCCGTGATGAACAGGGTGATCCAGGTGCCGGCGAGGGTCTCCCCCACGGTCAGTACCAGCAGCACCTGGGCCAGCGCGCCGACCGCGGCGACGGCCACCGCCGCCACGAGGAGGTTGTTCAGCCGTACCCGTCCGGCGAGTTGGGAGAAGGCCGCGCCGGCGATCAGCATGGCGACGGCGTTGCTCGCGAAGATCAGGGAGTACGTCGTGGCCGACACTCCGTGCAGGTTCTCGAAGACGAAGCTGGACCCGCTGATGTAGGCGAACAGTGCCGCCGAGATGAACGCGAGGACGAGGACGTACCCCATGAACGTCCGCCGGCCGAGCAGCGCTCCCATCGCGCGGAAGGTGTTCGTGATCCCGCCCGCGTGCCGCCGCTCCGGCGGCAGGCTCTCCGGGACCTTGCGGACCACGCCGAGCAGCAACAGGCCGCCCATCACGGTCAGTACGACGAATACGGCGCGCCAGGTCGACACGGCGAGGATCGCCCCGCCGAGCACCGGTGCGGCGACCGGCGCGACACCCATGATCTGCGAGAGGACCGCGAAGTAGCGCGGCAGGTCGGCCCCTTGGAAGCGGTCGGTCAGCACGGCGCGGGCCAGCACCATGCCGGCGGCGCCCGCCAGTCCCTGGAGGAACCGGGCGCCGGTGAGCACGCCGATGTTGGGCGCGAGGGCGCAGGCGACGGAGAAGACCGTGAACGCGGCCGTTCCGGACATCAGCAGTCCGCGGCGGCCGAGGCTGTCGCTGAGCGGGCCGATCAGCAGCTGGCCGACGACGAGTCCGGCCAGGAACGCGGTCATCGTCAGCTGTACTGCCGAGCTGCTCGCCCCGAGCGTGTCCCCCATCGCGGGGAAACCGGGGACGTACATGTCGGTCGCGAGAGGGGCGACCGCGGTCAGCGCGGCGAGGACGGCGACCAGGGCGACGGCTGTGCGCCGCGAGGGGTCGGTGGAGTCGGCCGGTGCGGCGGCGCGCGCGGCGGCGGAACTGGAAGGGGACGGCGATACCATGACCATAACGGTAACCGATGGTTCACCGGTTAACAATGGTGGACCGGAGAAAGCCTTCGTCAGCCCGTGAAGACCGTGAAAGCCTGCGGATCGGGTCTTCGAAGGCCTACGAAGACCCGATCCAGGAAGCGAGAAGACGAGCCGCATGTCGCCCTCCCCCGCCGACGTCCGCGCACAGTGGACCGAGCACAACCCCGGCCTCGACACCTCCCCCATGGAGCTGATCGGCCTGCTCAAGCACGCCACCGGGCTCCTGAACCGGGCGGTCGAACCCCTCTACGCGGGCGCCGAGCTCACCGCCCCCGAGGTCGACATGCTGATCCCCCTACGGCATGCCACCGACCCGGTGATCGCCCGCCGCCTCGCCGAATGGCTCGGGCTGTCCCGCGCGGGGGTCAGCAAGGCCCTGGGCAAGCTGGAGAAGCGCGGTTTCATCGCCCGTACCCCGAACCCGGCCGACCGGCGTGCCGCCCTGGTGACCATCACGCCGGCCGGGGCGAAGGCCGTGGACGACCTGTTCCCCCGCCAACTCTCCGCCGAGGTGCGGCTGTTGGCGGGGCTGGGCGAGGACCGGGATCAAGTGCTGAGTGCACTGGGGCGATTGGTGGAGGTCATGGAGCGCCAAGTGGGCCGTGACTGAATGACTGAAGGGGTCCTGACGAACAGTCACCATCCAGACTCGCCGTGTCAGGCCGTGCCGCCCCTCAGCTCATGAGTCGTGGCGTCCCACAGCACATGCAGCGTCGGCGGCTTGCGGAAGACGAGGCCGTGCGGGGCGGTCGGGCGGTCCGGGTCGAGGCGCAAGGCCGGCAGCCGTTCGAGGAGGTGCCGGAGGGCGATACGGGTCTCCAAACGGGCGAGGTGTGCGGCGAGGCAGTAGTGCGGGCCGTGGGCGAAGGCGAGTTGGAGGCGGGCGTTCTCGCGGCGGACGTCGAAGCGGTCGGGGTCGGGGAAGGCGGCCGGGTCGCGGTTGGCGCCGGTGAGGGAGACGGTGACCAGGTCGCCCTCGCGGATCGCGGCCGGGCCGAGGACGGTGTCCCGGGTGGCGTAACGGTCCACGACCGCCGCGCCGGGTTCGAGGCGCAGCGATTCCTCGATCGCACCGTCCAGCAGGCCCATGTCGGCCTGGACGAGGGCGAGTTGGTCGGGGTGTCGTAGTAGGTGCAGCAGCGCGTTGGTGATCATCGCCTCGGTGGTCTCGATGCCGCCGAACATCAACACGGCGGCGTTGGAGGCCACTTCGGGCAGTGTGAGTTGTCCTGCGGCGGAGCCGAGGAGCGAGGCTCCGCCCCGGTCGGCGACGGTGGCTTCGACGGAGGCGCGCAGTTCCGCGTACGCCTTGGTGCCGTCGGCTCCCGCCTCGTGGCCGGCCGTGATGTCCGAGACCGACCGCACGATCGCGTCGTACCAGGAGAGGACCGTGTCCGGGGTGGTGCCGGTCAGCCCGAGTGCCTCGGTGACGACGGCGACCGCGAGCGGGCCCGCGAAGGCGCGGCGCAGTTCGCCGGCGCCCGCCGGTCGCAGCGCGGTGACGAGTCGGTCGGTCTCACGCTCGATGAACGAGGCGAAGCCGTCCCGTACTTCGCGCGGACGGAAGGGCGCGGTGAAGGGTTCGCGGTGGCGGGCGTGCCGCTCCCCGTCGAGGGACAGCATGCTCGGGCCGACGACCTGGGCGGTGGAGAAGCGCGGGTCGTCCACGGTGAAGGTCGCCGCGTCCTTCATCACGCTCAGCGCGAGGTCCCGCCGGGTGACCAGCCAGCCGTCCAACTCCGGCAGCCAGGACACGGGTTCGCTCTCACGGAGCCGCGCCAGTCGCGGGTGCGGGTCCTGGGCGAGTTCGGCGAGCGTCGTCCCGGCGCCGAGCGGGAAGGAGGCGGCGGCGACCGTACTCATCGCGATCCGTGACGGGGTTGGGGGAAACAGGCCATGACCGAGGCTAACAATCGCACCGCGGGCGGGGCGGGCGGGGTCGGCACGGTTCCAGGGCGGGGGCTGCGGCGCCCGACCAGTCGCGCTGAGGGGCCACCGAAATCACAGCGGTTCCCGTCTCGGAGACACCGCAGGATAAGTCGGACTGCCCTACACCGACCACCCGCACCCTGCCGAAGACACCACCAGTGCGGCGGGACGCCCTGGACCGAATACCCGTCCCCTGTCAGAGACACCGCCGAGCAAGTCGGCCCGGCCTGCACCAAACACCCGCACCCGCCGAAGACGCCACCGCGCGAGGCGAACCGCCCCAGGCCGAGCACCCCTCCCCTGCCGAAGACACCGCCGAGCAAGTCGGCCCGGCCTGCACCAAACACCCGCACCCGCCGAAGACGCCACCGCGCGAGGCGACCCGCCCCAGGCCGAGCGCCCCGCCCCTGCCGAAGACACCGCCGAGCAAGTCGGCCCGGCCTGCACCAAACACCCGCACCCGCCGAAGACGCCACCGCGCGAGGCGAACCGCCCCAGGCCGAGCACCC
>NZ_JBHXME010000081.1:0-45739 GCF_042721125.1 Streptomyces sp. NPDC058469 | reverse complement strand
GATCTATCTGAAGATCGGGTCGACGACCAACCTGACCGCCCAGGCCGCCGCCGCCAACTGGACGTTCCGGCTGCCGTTCGCACCGGTCGGCACCGGCAGTTCTGCCGGTGCCCACCACCCTGTCGTGCTACCCCCGTAGACTGCCGGAGCGGTGACCGCCGTCCGCCTTGTTGCCGCGCGCCGTGGACGTGTCCTGGCCCGGCCCGACAAGGATCGAGGTGGCGGTGCGATGAGTACGGCCACCGACGGTGAACTGTTCGCGCATCCCGCGCTGTTCTACCGGGGCGAGGAGCAGTACACGGCCGGTACGGTGCCGTTCGTGAGGGCAGGTCTTGCCGCCGGAGAGGCTGTCGCGGTCGCCGTTCCCGGCCCCCGTCTCGAACTGATCAGGACCGGACTCGGATCGAGCGCCGCCGGTGTGCGGTTCCTGGACATGACCGAGGTCGGCCGCAACCCGGGGCGGATCATCCCGGGCGTGCTGCGGGCCTTCGCCGACGCCCACGCCGACAGTGGTCGGGTGCGGATCGTCGGGGAGCCGATCTGGCCCGGCCGTACCGCCGTCGAGTATCCGGCGTGCGTCCAGCACGAGGCGCTGATCAACTCCGCGTTCGGGGATCGCGAGGTGACGATCCTGTGCCCGTACGACGCGGACCGGCTGGAGCCTCAAGTGCTCGCCGATGCCCACGTCACCCATCCGGTCGTCATCGACGGAATCGACGCAGACGCCCAACTGCCCAGCCCCACCTACGATCCGCAGCGCGCGATCGCCCGCTACAACGAGCCGCTCCCCCACCCGCCGGGCGCCGCGTCCATCTCGTTCGACGCGGGAGAACTTCCCAAGTCCCGCTACTTCGCGGTCCAGGAGGCCGAGCGACTGGGCCTGGCGGGCCTACGACTGCAGGATCTGACGCTGGCCGTCGCGGAGTTGACCACCAACAGCGTGCTGCACGGGGGCGGTTCGGGGACGCTGCGGATCTGGGCCGAGGACGAGCGGATCGTCTGCGAGGTGCGGGACCACGGCCGGTTGACGGATCCGCTGGCCGGCCGACGACCGCCGTCACGCGACCAACCCGGCGGACGCGGCCTCCTGTTGGTGCACTACGTCGCCGATCTCGTCCGCGTCCATACGGCTCCGGACGGCACAACCATCCGTTTCTACCTGGCCCGTTGACGCCTCAGGGGCGGGTGGCCGGAGGTGTCCAGGCCGCTTCGGCGTCCTGTGCGGTGGGGTGGGTCGGGAAGACCTGGTCGAGCCCGACCATGTGGAAGATCCGGCGGATGTGGCCCGGGACCGCTGCCAGGGCGATGCCCGCCCGGGCGGCGAGGGCGTGGTTGCGGGCCGCGAGCAGGGCGGTGATACCGCTGGAGTCGCAGAACGTGAGGCCGGCCAGGTCGACGACGAGCTGCTGGCCGTCCTGGAGCGCCAGCCCGGGCAGGAGTTCACGCACCTGGGAGTAGCTGTCGTAGTCGAGTTCTCCGGTGAGTTCGACGACGGGCCCCGCGGGCGTGGTCCGGGTGCGGATGGCGAGTTGGGTCACGGCTGCTCTTCGCTGGTGGGTCGGGGCACGTTGATGGCGAGGACCGCGGTGTCGTCGTCGACGCCGGTACCGAAGGTGTCGAGCAGGTCGCGGATCGCGGCGACGGCGACGGAGGCGGTGGTGGGCGCCAGGGCGCGGGCGAAGTCGAGGAGGGCCTCGTCCCCGTAGCGGTCGCCGTCCCTGGTGTGGGCCGGGCGGGCTTCGGTGAGACCGTCCGTGTGGAGCAGCAGGGTGTCCCCCGCCGCCAAGTGGACGGTGGCGGTGGCGATATGGGCGTCGGGCAGGACACCGATGAGCTGTCCGCCGGGGGTGTGCAGATGGTCGGCGCTGCCGTCGGCGCGCAGGAGCAGGGCCGGCGGGTGGCCGCCGCTGGCCAGGGTGATGCGGAAGCCGCCGCGGTCGCCCTCGGGGGTGAGCAGGCCGAAGACGACGGTGCAGAACCGCGGGTCGTGGCCGTTGTACTCGTGGTTGAGGACGGTGTTGAGGTTGCTCAGGACGGCGGCCGGATCGGGGTCGTAGACGGCGGCGGCACGCAGCGTGTAGCGGGCCAGCGAGGTGACGGCCGCCGCCGCGGCACCCTTGCCGCACACGTCCCCGAGGAACAGCCCCCAGGTCCCGGCGGAGAGCGGGAAGAGGTCGTAGAAGTCGCCGCCGACCATGTCGGTGGAGGCCACGTGGTAGTGCGCGGCCACGTCAAGTCCCGGCACGTTCACCAGAGTTGGGGGCAGCAGGGTCTGCTGGAGGGTGGCGTTGAGTCGCTTGAGTTCCTCGCGTTCGTGTTCCGCCCGCTGTCGGGCGCGCAGCAGTTCCGTCTCGTAGGCGCGGCGGTCGCGGGCGTCGAGGACGGTGGTGCGGATGAGCAGCGGCTGGCCGTCGCCGCCGGTCTTGACGGTGGAGGTCACCAGCACGGGCAGCCGGCTGCCGTCGGTGGCCTTGAGTTCGAGGGCGATCCCGCTGACCTCGCCCTGCATGCGCAGCAGCGGGCCGAAGTGGGTCTCGTGGTAGAGACGGCCGCCTACGGTCAGCAGGTCGGAGAAGGTCCTACGGCCCACCAGTTCGCCGCGGTCGTAGCCGAGCCAGTCGAGCAGCGTCGTGTTGATCTTCGCGATGGTGCCGTCCAGCAGCGTGGAGAGGTAGCCGCACGGCGCGTGTTCGTACAGGTCCTCGGCGCTGTCCTCCAGCAGTGCGGAGAACGTCGCGTGGTCGTCACCGGGCTGTTGGCCGGGGGGCTTCTCGGGGCGTCTCTCGGACGGCCGATGATCGCCGCTCTCGTTGTCGCCGCTCGCGCACATCAGCGCAGGGCCTCGACGAAGTCGGTGATCGCAGCGGCCGTTTCCTCCGGTGCTGCGAGCTGGGGGCAGTGCCCGGTCGCGTTCAGGGTGACCAGCCGACTGCCCGGAATACGGTCCCGTACGAAGGCTCCGACCTCCGGGGGCGCGATCGCGTCGACGGAACACTGGGCGACCAGCGTGGGCACGGTGACCTCGGCGAGGTCGTCGCGGTGGTCGGAGAGGAACGTGACGCGGGCGAAGACCCGGGCGATGTCGGGATCGGTGCGGCAGAAGCTGTTGGTCAACTCCTCCCCCAGTTCCGGGCGTTCGGGATTCCCCATGATCACCGGTGCCATGGCGCCCGACCAGCCCAGGTAGTTCGCGTCCAGCGACTCCAGCAGCTCGTCGATGTCCTCGGCGCTGAACCCGCCGCGATAGCCGGCGGCCGGATCGTCGATGAAGCACGGCGAGGGGGCGAGAAGCAGCAGACCGGCGAACGCCTCCGGCTCGCGTGCCGTGGCGAGGACGCCCATCATCGCGCTCACGGAGTGCCCCACGAACGTCACCGGGCCGAGGGCCAGCTCACGGCAGATCTCCAGCACGTCCTCGGTGTAGCCGTCCAGCGTGGAGTAGCGCTCCCGGCTCCAGGCCGACAGATCGGAGCGTCCGGCGCCCACATGGTCGAAGAGGACCACGGTGAAGTCGCGTTCCAGGAGCGGTACCACCAGCCGCCACATGTGCTGGTCGCACCCGAAGCCGTGCGCCAGCATCACGACCGGCCCTCCGGCCCGGCCCGAGACCGTCACATGGTTCCTGCTCCGCATATCCATGCGGCACATCCTCACAGACCGCTTCCTTGTCCGCCCGCCGTTCCCACCCCGCACCGGCGCCTCAGGGCTGCTTCGGCTTGCCCAGGGACCAGCCGGACACGTCCGTGAGCCGGCCGCGCCACAGGGGCATGACGGCGGTCTCGCCTCCTCCGGCGACTCCGGTGGCGTCGCGCAGATGGATCCACTGCGGCAGCCGTTGCGGGCCGGGTCCCCCCTGCTTGTCCACGACCGCCTCGTCCACCTGCTGCGGGAACCGCTCCAGCAGGTGGGCGCCGTGGCCGTCCATCCCGTGCAGGCTGCGTGCCCAGTCGGTGGTCCATGCCTCGTGGGAGATCAGGTCGCCGTAGAGGAAGGCGCCTCCGACGGTGAGGGTGATGGGCAGGGCGGCCTCCGCGTCCTGGCCGATCAGCCGTACCAGCATCTGCAGTTGGAGGTCGGGCACTGGCTCCGTCACGATCGGTGCGGAGGGTTGGTGCAGGGGATCGTGGTCAGTGCTCGTGGTGCTCATGCGGGGTGATCCTTTCGGTGCCGCGCGAGGGGAGGCCTGTCGGGCGGAGGGATCACTTGGGCAGGAGGCCGGTGCGTAGCTTGGCGAGGGTGCGGTTGAGCAGGCGGGAGATGTGCATCTGCGAGAGGTTCAGTTCGCGGCCGATCTCCGCCTGGGTCAGCTCCTGGCCGAAGCGCATCTCGATGATGGTCCGCTCCCGCTCGTCGAGCTGTTGCAGCAGGGGCGCGAGCGTGTGGAGGTCCTCGAACAGCTCCAGCGCCGGGTCGGCGTCGCCCATCGTGTCCGCGTACTTCGGCGCGCTGTCGGACTCGTCGTCGCCGCTCGGGGTGTCGATGGAACCGGCGACATAGCCGTTCGCGGCGACCAGGCCCTCGATGATCTCGTCCTCGGACAGCTCCAGATGGGCGGCGAGTTCCTTCACCGTGGGGGTACGGCCCAACTCGGTGCCGAGGGTTTCCTTGCTCTTCGCGAGGTCGACACGGAGTTCCTGCAGGCGTCGCGGGACGTGCACGGCCCAGGTGGTGTCTCGGAAGAACCGCTTGATCTCGCCGAGTATGTAGGGGATCGCGAAGGAGGTGAACTCGACCTCGCGCGACAGGTCGAAGCGGTCGATGGCCTTGATCAGACCGATCGTGCCGACCTGGATGACGTCCTCCATGTCACCGCTGCCCCGGTTGCGGAACCGGCGCGCAGCGAAGGACACCAGCGACAGGTTCATCTCGATCAGCGTGTTCCGCGCGTACTGGTACTCCTGGGTGCCCTCCTCCAACTCCTGCAGCCGGTCGAGGAAGAGCCTGGACAGCACACGTGCGTCCTTGGGAGCGACCTTGGCCCCGTCCTCGATCCACGGAAGGTCGTCCACGACCTCCGGTGCTCCCGCGCGTGCGGGAGCAGTTGCTTCGAGGGCGTTCACGGAGAAAGCCACGATGCCGCCTTAGCTGGGGAACAGGACTCACGTCGCGTGCCCCCTTCCGGCACATGCATGTCTGCCGGACCCCACAATTCCGCAGCCGGCCCGAAAGACTCCCCCTGCCGGGCTCCGCCGACACGGGGATCCCGCACGGTTTCACACCACTTCGCGGGTTCTTCACGCTACTTCGGGCGTTCTACGACGATGCCGTCCACGGGGTCACAGCCGCCGCCCGCCGGATGGCCGGGTGCCGGGGTTGCCGGGGCTCACAGGCGGCGCCAGCGTGCCGAGGCGAAGGAGAAACCGCCGAACAGGACCAGCCCGACGGCGACGGCGACCAGCAGCCACGGCCCCGCCGGAGTGTGCGCGAAGGTGCGCAGGGTGGAGTCCATGCCCTTGGCCTGGTGAGGATCGAAGCGGACGGCGGCCACCAGCGCGAACACACCCACCCCGGCGAACAGGACACCGCGCGCCGCGCCGCCGCCCACGCCCAGGCCGGTGACGACCTGCCGTACCCGGCGGCTCATCTTCCCGGTCTCCAGCTTCCGCAGGAAACGCCGCATCACCGCGCGCACCGCGAGCACCACGCCGACCCCGATCAGGACGCAGCCGGCGAGACCCACCAGCACCTGACCGCCCGGCAGCTTCAACGCCGAGGCGGTCCAGTCCTGCGACTTGGCGTCGCTGCCGGACGATCCACCGCTCCCGGCGGCGAAGGACGCCGTACCCCAGCAGACGAAGCCGTAGAACACCGCCCGGCCTCCGTCCAGCAACCGTGAACCGACCTTGCGCGTCGGCCCCTTGGACAGCAGCGCCTGGGAGCCCCGCCAGATCGCCATGCAGCCGAAACCGACGACGAGCAGCCACAGCATCACCTTCCCGAAGGGCTGAGCCGCGACCTGCTGCAACGCCCCCTGCCGGTCCGCCTCCCGGCCCCCGCCGCCGAACGCGATCTGCAGGGCGAGAGCGCCGACGAGGACGTACACGACGCCTCGTGCGACAAACCCGGCGCGCCCTGTGACGGCCAGCGCCCGCTTCCCCTCGGCCTCTCCCGGTGCACGGCTCCGGGCGTTCGAACTCGCCCTGCGGAGGCCCCACTTGTGCGTGTACGACGAGGTCATGATGCCTTTCCTGGAACCACTGGACGAGCCGAGACGCGGACGCGCGGTACGCGTCCCGTACTGTCGCGTGCCCCGGGCGGAGGCTTCGATGTGCGTCGCGAGGACGGCATCGTCCGATCACCCGGCGGCGGCCCCCTCGGAGCTGTTACTTTCCTTTGCGAGATCCACTGGATCTGCACCCCCACCCACACACCCCGCGGCGAGGCGTCCATGCCCAACTCCCCTTCCGTAGACGGCACAAGCGGACGCCACCGCAAGAGCAGAACGATGAGTCCGACGCTCCGCCGCGCCGCCGTCATAGCGGTGACCGCCCCCGTCGCCGGGACGATCCTGTTCGGCAGCTCCGCCTTCGCCGCCGAGAAGACCCTCTCCAACACCGCCGCCACGCTCGACACCGCCGAGCAGAAGATCGCGGACGACCTCAACACCCGCGTCCAGGACGTCCGTCTGGGCAGCACGTTCAGCGGCGTCGTCATCGACGCCGAGTCCCACAAGGCCGTATGGGGCCACGACGCGACCACCGCGCTGATGCCCGCGTCCCACACCAAACTCGCCACGTCGACGGCCGCGTTGACGATCCTCGGCCCCGATCACCGCTTCACCACGAAGGTCGTCTACGACAACGGCACCCTCACCCTGGTGGGAGGCGGGGACCGCACCCTGACCACCGCCGACCTCACCACGATGGCCACAACTGCCGTAGCGGGCCTGAAGAACGCGGGCCTGACCACGGTGAAGGTGACGGTGGACGACAGCCTCTTCCCCGCGCCCACCCTCGCGACCGGCTGGAACGACGGCTACTACCCCGACTCCATTGCCCCCGTACGGGCGTTGGTGGTCGACGGCCGCCACGTCACGGACACGTCCCTGGACGCCGGACAGATCTTCGCGCGGCTCCTCGCCCAGCAAGGTGTCACCGTCACCGGGAGCGTCACACACGGAACCGCCGGCACCGCGGCCGTCCCCGTGGGACAGCACGAGTCCGGCACGCTGTCGACCATCGTGGAGCACATGCTCAAGGTGAGTGACAACGATATCGCCGAGTCCCTGCTCCGGACGACCGCGCTGGCCGCCGGGCGCCCGGCCACCTTCGAGGACGGCACGGCCGTAGTACGCCAAGTCCTCACCCAGTACGGCATATCGCTGGACAACTTCGAGATCCACGACGGCAGCGGCCTGTCCCGCTCCAACCGCATCCCGGCCCAGACCATCGCCGACATCCTCGACCTGGCCGACGACCCCGCCAACAGCCAGACCCTGAAGTACATCGTCGACGGCCTGCCCATCGCGGGCGAGGCCGGCTCGACGCTGGGCCCCGAGTGGGGCCGCTTCGACACCGCGGACTCCCAGTGCGCCGTCGGAAAGGTCAACGCAAAGACGGGCACGCTCACGGGCGCGATCGCACTGAGCGGGCTGACCAAGGCCGAGGACGGGCGCTGGAAGGTCTTCTCCTTCATCGAGAACAACTCCACGGCCGCCCCGGACGCCACCAAGGATGCCCTTGACGGGCTTGCGGCTACGGTCAACGGGTGCTGGGCGTAGGGAGCGGGACGCGGTGCGCGGCGGATCCCACGCTGGGTGGCTCCGCCGCGCACCGGTGAACTGGCCGCGCTGGAAGAACTCGGCGTCTCCGGAACGGAGTTGACCGGTCTGTTCCTTATGCCGAGTTCAGCGGCACGGCCGTGGCTTGCCAGGTGAGACTGTCACCCGAGGCTCCCGGCCGAGAAGGACGATCTCCACGGTCCGCCTCCCCTTCCGGTCCGGGCCCGTGACGCTCGGATGCGGATTCCTTATGTGGAAGCGGTGGGGGTGACCGCCGAAGATCTCCAGTATCCGGCCAGGGAGCGACCGTCAGAGGCAAACGCGACCGATGCGGTCCCGCTGCCAGAACCATCCGATTGACGTAGCGGTAAATCGATTCGCCGGGTGAATGCCGCGGCATACGACCAACCACGCAGGTCAGTACGGCAATCTCGGTACGGCAATCCTGGAGCGGCTGGCCGACCCGATCGGTGGAGACAAGCAGCCCCTTCCAGGACCGTTCCCTCCACTGACCAAGGAGTTCCTTTGCGTTTTCGTCGTACGGTGATCAGCGCCCTCGGTTCCGCCGCCCTCGTGCTCACCTCTCTCGGCACGGTGGCCGCCGCGAGTCCCGCGGCGGCCAGCCCCTGCGGCTTCTACGAGACCGGGTCCGACGCCTTCTACCGCCACTGCACGACCGACGGTTCGCGGGTCGTGATCAAGGTCGAGGTCGCCCGGGCGCGCGACTACGAGCGGTGCGTCGGACACGGCACGACCTGGCTGGGCTCCGCCCGTAAGATCCAGGGCGCCCACTACGCCGGGCGCACCTGCTGACACCGATCGTCGTACTGCCCGGTGACGTCACCGCGGCGCGTCACAGCGTCGCGGTCGTCCCCTCGCCGGAGCCGCTGCCCGCGAGCCACTGGTCCCAGCCGAGGTTGAAGTCGGCGTAGCCGTTGTCGGCCGGGGCCTTGCCGCGGGGTGAGCCGGTGATGGTGATGGGGTCGCCCTGCTTGACCTGGCCGTAGAACCACTTGGCGTCCGACAGGGACAGGTGGACGCAGCCGTGCGAGCCACGCGCGCTGCCGCTGCCCGGGTTCGGGTCACCGGTCGAGTAGTGCACGTAGGTGCCGGACTGGGTGAGGTGGATGTCCCAGGGCAGTGTCAGGTCGTAGTAGTTGGAGCTGCCCTTGTCGCAGCTGATGCCGACGCTGCAGGAGGTCATGTGGACCTTCTTCTGCTTGTCGATGACGGCCATCGTGCCGTCCCACGTCGGGTACTCGGCGCTGCCCGCGTTGATCGACAGGGTGCGCACCGTCGAGCCGTTCTTGGTCACCTTCATGGTGTGGTTGGTGACGGAGACGTCCGCGCGTACGTCGTCGCCGACCTTGAAGGTGTGCGTGTAACTGTGCACGCCGTAGCGCCCGTTGCCGTTGCTGACGCCCGTCATGTCGGCGTCGATCTTCACCGTCGTACCGGAGGGCCAGTACGTCTTCGGGCGCCAGTCGACGCGCTTGTCGCCCATCCAGTGCCAGGCACCGACGACCGACTGCGAGGCGCTGACCTTCATGTGCTTCTCGACGGTGGCCCGCGCCTTGGACGCCACCGGGTTCGTGAAGATCACCGAGATCGGCATGGCCACGCCGACCGTGGTTCCCGTCTGCGGGGTGATCGTGTCCAGCAGCATCGGCGGGCCCGCGGGCTTCGTCGGCGACGGAGAGGCAGTCGCACTCGCCTTGCCCGACGCCTTCGCGTCGTCCCCG
Source organism: Streptomyces sp. NPDC058469 (assembly GCF_042721125.1). Classification (NCBI taxonomy): domain Bacteria; kingdom Bacillati; phylum Actinomycetota; class Actinomycetes; order Kitasatosporales; family Streptomycetaceae; genus Streptomyces; species Streptomyces sp. NPDC058469. The sequence continues at coordinate 36,277 of NZ_JBHXME010000081.1, read as the reverse complement.
CTCGCCTTGGTGCTGCCGCCCCCACCGCAGGCACTCGCGCCCACCAGCATCGCACCCGTGACGAGTGCGATCCCTATGCTGCCCTTGCGCCGTCCCACGACTTGCCCCACTCTCTAGCTCCTCGACCTCGACCCTGACGGGCCCGACTCATTGTCAGACAGCGACAGAGGGGGCCTCAGTTGCGTGCGTCGCGTAAAACGTGTCTCAAGATTCGGTACGCACCGAGTGATCGATGACGACCGGTGCGAGTGCCCGGCGTCCCCGGCAGCCGCACCCCGCCCGATCGCGATCTCTGCCGCCGCCCTGGCGCCTACCACGAAAAGGCCGAGGTATGCCGAAAGCCGGGAACCCTGCCCTGCTCACTCTTCATTCCTTCTTCAGGAGACGGACTTCTTCAGGAGAGGGGGCACGGACGCGGTGGTCGCCGATCGGCTCAGGGCGCGCACAGACGCACCCGCCCGTTCGCGGCACCGATGGCGCCTGCCCGGGCTGTCACTGAGGGAACCGCTCCGGAGCGAAGTCCGCGAGCAACTCGTCCCTCTCTCCGCCGAGGATCTCGGCAGCAAGCAGCCGGCCGATCACCGGCCCGAGCGTGATGCCGCTGTGGGAAACCGCCTCGTAGTAGCCCGGTACGGACGGCACCGCTCCCACCGAGGGGAATCCGTCGGCCGGGATCGGCCGGTGAGCCACCCGGGCCTGTGCGATACGGGAGTCGGCAAGCTCCGGAACGACCTGCCGCGCCGACTCGTGGAGCAACCGTGCGAGTTCCGCCGCCTCTTCACCGGTGTCGATGGTGTCGATGAGTGCGTCGAGCTCGCGACTGTGGAGAACCATCGAAGCGTCTCCGTCAGGACGCATCTCGATGTGCGGCGCGTGCATGGCCCGGTGGATCGGGACCGGAGCACAGTCGATCCGGGTGACGACGCCGGGTTCCCGGCGCATCGGCAAGTCCCGTGCGACGAGGCCGGCGACGTGAGAGGCGCCCGGGCCCGCCGCGTTCACAACGATGTCTACGTCGAGACGGCTGCCGTCGGACAGAACGACGGTCCGGACGCTCCCGTCGGCACCGGTCCCGATGTCACGGACCTCGGCGCCGGACCGTAACTCTCCGCCTGCCGCGACGACTTGGCCGACCAGGCGGTCGACGAGATGGCGTCCGTGCACCCAGGCCTCGTCGGGATAGAGCACGACGGGAACCTCCTCGGGTATCGCGAGAGCGGGTTCGAGGCGGCGGCGCACCTCGGCCCCCGTGGACATCTCGACCCGGTATCCCCAACTGCCCAGCAGCTCAGCCGTTTCCAGGAACTTCGCCTCCGCCGCCGGATCGTCCGCCCAGCGCAGGTGACCGCTGGGATACCACCACGAGTCCGGCCCGATGGTCCCGGCAAGCTCACGGTGCGCCGCCATGCCCGCGACGTTCAGGTCGAAGTAGGACCTGCGCACGGTCTTGTTGCTGGCGTTGACCCACGAAAAGGTCCAGTTGGTGACGCCTTCACCCGGCCGGCCGGCGTCGATGAAGACCACGTCGGCACCGCGCCGGGCCAGGTTCCAGCCCACGCAGGCTCCGAGGATGCCCACTCCGACGACAGCGACACGGCCGGGCCGCTTCACGGACCCGATGCTCACGAACGCCCCCTTCCCAGATCACGGACGAACTCAACTCCCGTTCCCAGCATGCGAGATGCGGAACGGTGAGCACTATGGGCGGGCCGGAAAAGGCTCCGCAGTCGACGGCCGAAGCGGTGGAAACGGCAGAAGCACAGCCGCGTACATGCCGGTGCGGTGCGAGAACCCGGCCGAGTCTTCACCCTGCACCTCGCGTCCGAACGCCGTTCCCGCACATCCCGAGATCGTCTTCAGTGTCCTGACCTTGTCATCGGAGTGTCGACGGTCGCCGTGGGAGCGGTCCCTGGCGCGCTGTGAGGACCGGCAGGCGGTGTGTGCCCGGGTGAGCGTCAGGAGCTCGACGGCCGTTCGCGCCGGCTGAGATACCTTTCGCCTCGTGGATCCGCTCATATTCGATTACGAGAACCTGCACCTGAGGGTGGACCGAGGGGTGTTCGAACTGTTCCCGCTGGACGGCATCGAGGGCGATGAGCCGTTGTTCCGCGCGTACTTCACCGAAGTGGCCGCACTCACCGACCGGCGGGTGGTCTGACATGGAACCCCTGGTCTTCGAGGACGGCGACGTGCACATGCGGGTCGATCACGGCATCTTCGAGGTGTTCTGGCGCAACCACATCATCGGGTCCTACCGGGTCCCACTGAGCTGGCTCAAGGTCCGCGCCGAGACCCGCAAGGCCGACCTGACCCGGCTGCACTTCGGCAGCGTCAAAGAACTCGACGAACCGCTCTACGCGAGCACGGCAAGCTCCAGACGCATGTGGGCCACCGTCGACATCCCGACCACCGACGAGCCCCGCTACCGCGCCTTCCTCACCAGGCTCGCCGACCTGTCCGACCGCCCGGTCGCTTCCTAGGCCCCCACCCAGCGGCGGCGACGGTGCGCGTGGTGTCTCCTGTGGCGAGTAGGTCCAGCACCGCCGCGCCGGAAACCTGCCCCCTCCCAACCACCGCTCGCTATACAGCCTTCCGCCCCCCGCTGAACCTCAGCAACGACCGCCGAAGTTCGTGCTTCCGTCGCGTGACCGCCGCCGACCGCAGACCATCACCTTCCTCCCCCAACTCCCGTTCCAGGGCGCGCGTTTCGTCCACGCGCCCCAGTGGCAGGAGTACGTCCGCCAGGCGCAGCCGCGTCAGCGCGGCGCCCCGGCGATCATCTGAAGCACGGGCGGCCAGCGCGTACTCGAAAGCGCGCACCGCCTCCCCGGCCTCACACAGCGCCATCAGCGCCTCGCCCCGCTGGAACTCGAAGTCGGCGCGCGCATAGGACTCGAACGGGTGCCGCCCCGCCTCCTCCAGACCTACTCCGCCCTCGGCCTCGGAGAGTGCGCGCACCGCGTCCCCGCGCTCGCCTCGGCTCGCGGCCGTCACGGCCAACTGGGCCTGGGCGAAGGCCCGTACCGCACGAGGGGTGTCCTGCGCGATTCCGACGGCGGCGCGGGCCGTCTCGTCGGCGATCCGCAGATGCCCCAGGCCGTACGCCTGCACGCTCAGGGTCCGCAGGGCGACCACGGTCAACTCACGGTTCCCCGCGGTCACTGCCAACTCCCGTGCCGCCAGGTAGCAGCGCTGCGCCTCACCGTTGCGCAGATCGTCCGCGTACATACGGCCCAGGACGAGAGCGAGTTGTGATGCCTCGGCGTATCGCACCCGCCGTAACTCACCCCGCACGCCCCGCAGTTGACCGGCCAGCGCCTCGGCCAAATAGGTACGCAACGTGCCGCGGGCGAAGCCGCCGCCCTGTGCCTGAAGGATCCGGGTGAAGAACAACGACGCCGAGTTCCTCGCGTACGGCGCCCGCACCGCCTCGACCACCGTGCCCGTGCCCGTGCCCGAGGCCCGGCCCGTCGGCCGAGTTCGCGCGGGCCGGTAGGGAACCGGGCCGCGCGAACTGGTGGAGCAGACCGACAAGGCCATTGGCGTCCGGAGGGGCCAACTGCACGGGGACAACAGGGCCTTGGGCCGCGAAACCACGGCGGCATAGCGTTCGCCGGTGCCGGCGGCGCGAAGCCAGTCACGAGCGACACGGGCGGCGAACAGCCAGCCGGAGCAGGCCGCCGCCACGTCGAAGGCGACCGCCCGGTCCGCGCCCACCAAGGCCTGGACCCGGCACGCGGTCGACGGTCCCAGTTCGTCGGGGGTGGAGGTGGCGAGGACGAGGAGACCGAGCGCGGATGCCGGGAGACCGGCCGCGGTGAGCGCCTTCCGCACGGCTTCGGCGGCGAGATCGGAGGCGGCCTGATCGGGCTCCGCGACGTGTCGACGCAGTACGCCGGTGCGCTGGACGGTCCAGTCGGGGTCGACGCCGGCCGCCTCGGCGACCTCGTCGTTGGTCAGGATGCGCTCGGGTAAGCACGTGCCGGTGGCGAGGACGCCGATGCTCGGCGCTGGGGACACCGTGTACCTCCAAATGGCAGGCGGGGAGAGCGAGTTCGCCGGTATCCGTACACACGGTCGGCTTCCGCCAGATTGCCCGCCCGGCACGAAGTCCAGCAGGGCGCGAAGGGAGACGTCGAAGCACTCACCGAATTCGGTTTACACCCCTCGCGATTCCGAACACTCCAATTCACGCTGATCTACGCCGATTCACCACGGGATGCCGGACAGGACACGGGAATGTTGAACGTGTTGAATCCGGCTTGCGTGAACTCCGGAAACCTCTGGCGTCGATGACGGTGCCGAATTCTCCGCCGCGTGTGGGCTGTTGCCCATCAGCGAGTGTCTGTCACCGGAGTTACCGGGGCGGTGTGCGCGGACTCTCGATCTACGGCCGCGGCATTCAACGAATTCAGGCATGATCCCCGGAATGCGGAAATTCCTCGGACACCCGGCATCTACAACACCCACTGGCCCACGCTGAACAGCTCATGCCGGAGGACGCACCTCGCCCGTCAGGCAGCGGCGGTGGTCCGTCCAGCAGGTGCCGGCTGTGCGCTGCGCGGTTTCTCGCGGGGCGCGGCCAGGGCGACGCTGTTGGCGGAGAGCATGGCCGCGCCCATTGTCTGGACGACGCAGCAGCACACCAGCACGGTCAGATTCGGGGCGAGTCCGCACGCGGCGGCCAACAGTGACCAGTGCAGCCGTGAGGACCAGCAGATACGCCAGCGACATCCACTGCACGGCGGCGAGCGACGCGTCGGACTCCCGCTTCAGGCTGGGGTAGACGATCGTGACGATGCTCGCGTCGAGTTGTCCCATGAACGCGCCGAGGCACACCGTCGCCACCGCCAGTTGCCAGGAGTACGCCGACTCCCGTACTCAGCGCGGCCGTTGGGACTCGGCCAGCAGCCGGCACGCCCGATGGCCCACCCGCTCGTTGGCGGACCTCACTGGGCGTCCGGTTCCTTGACGCGGCCGACGCGCGTCAGCGGTGAGGCGACCTCCTCCAGCGGGGTGCGTTCGGCCTTCACGCCGATGAACGCCTCCATCACCCCGGCCGCGATCATGATGGCGGCGGCGAAGAGGTAGCCGTAGAGCAGGCGGGTGGGGTCGGGGTGGGCCTCGTCGCCGATGAGGGCGGCGAAGACGGTCGGGCCCGCGGCGCCGACGAGTTGGCCGATGGCGAAGAAGAGGGAGATGGCGCGGGCGCGCACCTCGACCGGAAAGATCTCACTCACCGTCAGATAGGCCGAACTCGCCGCCGCCGAGGCGATGAAGAAGACGATGACCCACAGCACGGTCTGAGTGGTGGCGTTCAGCACGCCGGCGTCGAAGAGGAAGCCGCTGACCGCGAGCAGGGCCCCGGAGACGAGATACGTGCCGCTGATCATCTGTTTGCGGCCGATGGTGTCGAAGAAGCGGCCCAGGAGGAGCGGGCCGAGCAGGTTGCCTACGGCGAAGGCGAACAGGTACTTCGGAGTCTGGTGGTCGGGGACGTCGTAGAAGTGGGTGAGGACGAGGGCGTAGGTGAAGAAGATCGCGTTGTAGAGGAAGGACTGGCTGATCATCAGGGTGGCGCCGAGCAGGGAGCGGGAGGGGTAGTCGCGGAAGAGGGTGCGGGCCACGGTGGTCAGGGGTGTTCTGTCCTGCGCCCGGAGTTCGATCGCGCGGGCCGGGTCGACGGGGGTCAACGCCCTTGCTCCGCTCTCCATTTCGACGACCGCCTCCTCCGCTTCCTGTTCCCTGCCGTGCAGCAGCAGCCATCGCGGGGACTCGGGGATACGGCGGCGCAGCGGCCACACGGCGAGGGCGATCAGGGGGCCAATGAGGAAGCCGATGCGCCAGCCCACGTCAGAGGCGAGGAGGTCGGGGTCGAGCAGGACGTAGGTGCCGAGGGTGCCGATGATCGAACCGAGCCAGTACGTGCCGTTGATCGCGAGGTCGGTGCGGCCTCGGTAGGGGGCCGGGATCATCTCGTCGATGGCGGAGTTGATGGCCGCGTACTCGCCGCCGATGCCGCACCCCGCCGCGAACCGCAGCACCAGCAGGATCCAGAAGTCCCAGGCCAGCGCGGTCAGTCCGCTCGCGGCCAGATACAGGCCGAGCGTGACCAGGAACAGCTTGCGCCGCCCCAGCCGGTCGGACAGATCACCGAAGACCAGCGAGCCGACCACCTGCCCGACGAGATAGACGGTTGCGGTGAGGCCCACCTCGTAGGAGTCGAGGTGGAGGGTGTCGGCGCGCTGGAGGACGGGTCCGACCGCGCTCGCGACGGTGATCTCCAGGCCGTCCAGCACCCAGGCGATGCCCAGCGCGATCACCATGCGGGTGTGGAAGGGCGACCAGTACAGCCGGTCGATCCGGGCGGGTACCAGGGTGCGGACGGTCCGTCCGGTGCCGTTCACTTCGTCTCTCCCTTGGTCTCTTTGTTGGTCTCTTCCTTGGTCTCTTCCTTGGTCTCTTCCTTGGTGGTGAGCAGGTGTTCCAGACGGTCGAACCGTTCGTGCAGGGCGTGGGCGGTCTCGTCGTACGCCTCGTGGACGTCGTGTTCCGCGCTCCGGAGGAGGTGGTGGCGGGTCTGTTCCCTGCCGACGAACCAGGTGGCCGCCGCTGCGGTGACCAGGCCGTACGTGGTGATCCCGACGACCATGACGACCGAGCCGACGACCCGGCCCCACAACGTCACCGGGTAGAAGTCGCCGTATCCGACGGTCGTGGCCGTCTCGATGGACCACCACAACGCCCTTGGATACGTCGTCAGGTTGGCGCGCCGCGCTCCGTCCTCGGCGGCCACGACCGCGTACGAACCGACGGGCATCACCACGACGAGGACGGCCGTCGCGGCGCCCGCGGTCTTCAGGTGCAGCGAGCGGCCCTCCCGGGCGAGCAGCAGGTTCATCGCCTTGGTCAGGAATCCGGGCAGCATGTCCGGATCGTGTGCGACGGGCCGCAGGTCGGCCACGTCCGGCACGCTCCGCGAGGACGCCGATCACCCGTACGGAGGCGGTCCGGACCCGGTCACCCGTCCGGGTCGGGCTGATGTCGCGGACCGCCGCCGACCACCACGCTGTACGGCAGGATCGTCACCATCACGGACGGCAGTTCGTCCAGCGCGCGGGCGATCCGCTCGGCGGTGCCGCCGTGCAGCAGTCGGCCGAGCACGGTGGTGTAGGTGCGGCGGGCGATGAGCAGGGTCAGCGAGGTGTGGCCGTCGGCGGTCTCGCGGGCGGCGAGTTCGGTCAGGGCCCGTTCGAGTCGGCGGTCCGGACAGTCGACCATCTCCAACGGGACATCCGTGGTCCCTACGGCCTCCCACCGCGCCACCAGCCGCCGGGCGCGCACCGCGTCGACCGCGATGTGCACGGCCCGCACCTCGTCGGGCCTCAACTCGTGGGCGTAGCGCAGGGCGTGGAAGACGGCCGGGTCGACGGCGTCGACGAGGACGCACACGACGTGCCGGCGCCGGCGGGGCCGGTCGCTCTGGCCTGCGGGCGGCAGTGCCTCCACCTCGGCGGCCTCCGCGCGGTATTCACGGTTGATGCGGATCAGGGCCCACACCCCGAGCGGGAAGACCACCACGACCAGCCACGCGCCCTCGGTGAACTTGGTGACCGCGAAGATCAGCACCACGAGCGCCGAGACGACGGCCGCCGTCGCGTTCACCGCGATCTTCCAGCCACGGCCGGGCTCACGACGGCGTGCGTGGTGGACGGTCAGCCCGGCGCCCGCCATGGTGAACGCGGTGAACACCCCGATGGCGTACAGCGCGACGAGCCGGTCCACGTTGGCGTCCGTCACCAGCAGCAGTGCGAGGGCGACCACGGCTAGCGTGATGATGCCGTTGGAGAAGGACAGTCGGTGCCCGCGCCGGGTCAACTGCCGTGGCAGGAACCGGTCTTCGGCGACGAAACTGGCCAGGTAGGGGAAGCCCGTGAAGGGCGTGTTCGCCCCGGTGTAGAGGATCAGCGCGGTGGCGAGCTGCACGAACACCAGCCCCGCCGTGCCGACCACACCGCTGCCGAAGACGAGTCGGGCCTCCTGAGCGATCACGGTCGGCGTGCCGTCGGTGTACGGGACGGCGTGGGTGAGGTGGGCGAGACCGGACACACCGAGCACGAGAACGCCCAGGACACAGCTCATGGTGATGAGCGTGCGGCGGGCGTTGCGGCCCTGCGGCTCGCGGAAGACGGAGATGCCGTTGGAGATCGCCTCCAGGCCGGTGAGCGAGGAGCCGCCGTTCGCGAACGCGCGCAGCACCATGAACAGCGACGCCCCGTACAGCCACCCGTCCCCCGCCGTGCCGAGCGGCACGACACCTCGCGCGTGGACGTCGGCGTGCGGCAGATCTCCGAAGCCCCACCGGGCCAGGCCCACGGCGAGCATCAGCCCGACCGCGGCCATGAACAGGTACGCGGGCACCGCGAACACCCGCCCCGCCTCCCGCAGGCCGCGCAGATTCCCGTACACCAGAATCAGCACCACCCCTACGCTGACGGGGAGTTGGAGGTGGTCGATGCCGGTCCAGCCGTTGCCGACGAGGTGGGCGAGCGAGATGAGTGCGTTCGTACCCGCCGAGACCTGGACGGCGACCGTCACGACGTAGTCGACGAGCAGCGCGACGGCGGCGACCTGGGCGACGTCGGGGCCGAAGTTCTCCCGGGCGACGACGTAGGAGCCGCCGGCCCGCGTGTAGATCGTGACGACATCGCTGTAACAGAGCGTCAGCAGCACCAGGATCAGCAGGATCGCGCCCGTCACCGGCATGAGCAGCGTGAAGGCGGCGACCCCGACCACTGGTACCAGGACCCGCAGCATCTCCTCACTGCCGTACGCCGACGAACTGACGCAGTCCGAGGCGAGGACCCCGAGCGCCGTCCGGTTGTCCAGCTTCTCCTGCCGAATGCGCCCGGTGACCAGCGGCGGCCCGAGCAGTCGGCGCTTGAGCCGGTAGGAGAGCGGCTCGGGAAGGAAGCCGGGTGACGGCGGCTGCGACACCTGGGATCGGTCGGGCGCGTCCGGTGCGGGTACGGCGGGGTCGGTCATGGGGCCCATCACACCCGGACTCGCGTCAGCCCCCGTCGAGGATCACCCGTCAGGCCCCTGAACTGCACCCGGCCGGGCGGACGGTGGCGCTTCTGACGGGCGGGGACATCCGTGCGGCCGTTCTGGCGGGTGCCGCGAGGGTCAGCGTGACCAGCGGTTCGGCCACGCCCCGGTAGGCGTCGGGCCAGGGCAGGCCCGGGACGCCGTAGAGCGGCTGGGTCTGGGGCTCCGGGAACAGGGCGCGTTCGTACACCCAGACGCTGTCGTATCCGATGCCCTCGGCGGCACGTGCCACGTCGGGCACATCCTTTCCGAGGTCGTACTGCCGATTCTGCGGGAGACCGATTCCGAGCCGGGTGGTCATGCCGGTGCGCTCCTCTGTGGTTGGTTACGCAATCAAGTCGGCGTTGTCTTGGTGGAGTTGGGGCGGGCGAGAGTCGGCCGGATCTGCCTGAACGGATCCATCAGCCTCAGTCGCGGAGCGGGGGCGGCGGCAGCATTCGGCCCGCCAGTCCTACGGCCGTGTCCAGCCCGTTCGGTGAACTCCTCGGCGAGGTCCTCGAACCGGTGCGGCGCCCGCAGTGTCCGCGCCCGCCGAGGTTGCCCACGCGGTCGAACTCGTCCTCCAGGTGTGCCAGTTGACGGTCCGTCAGCGATCGGACAGCATGCGGAGTATGTCGGCGTACTCACCGCGGCCCTCGGCGAATCGCACTGGTTCGACCGCCTTGACGAGGATCTCGTCCGGTTGTTCGCTCGCGCCGAGGATGCTCATGACCTCGTCGAGAAAGGCGTCGAGGGGCATGGCGGTCTCCGAGTCCTCCTGTCCCATCAAGGCGGTGCGCACCGCCGGGGGCACCAGTTCCAGGACGTCGATGCGGGTGTCCGCCAGCTGGACGCGCAGGCTCTCGGTGAAATGCCAGCCCGGAGGACACCGTCATGATCGTCACCCGAGGCCGGGTGGCGAGGTGTTCGGTCAGGGCGCCCACGAGGCGGATGGGGCCGAGGAGGTTGGTCGCCACCGTCGCTTCCGCCGTAGCGAGGAAATCACCGCTGCGAAGGTCCTCCGGCAGCGTGATGCCGGCCATCGCCACCAGGACGTTGAGGTCGGGAAAGCGTTGCAGCAGTTGCGCGGTGACGTCCTGGACGGCGACCGGGTCGGTGACGTCGAGGACGACGGACTCGACGCCGGGGTTCGCCGAGACGATCTGTGTCAGCTTGTCCTCGGGCGCCCGGAAACGATGACCCGGTTGCCTGCCGCGTGCAGCCGCAGCGCGAGGCCGAGGCCGATGCCAGAGGTCGCTCCGGCGACGAAGAAGGTGTCGCCTGTGGCATTCAAGGGGTTCTCCGGCCGTGGTTCGTGATGACGCGACGAGGGACAGCTGATGGGGAGCGGATGACGGTCTTCTGCCTGCCGGGCAGCCGGGCGGCAGGATCACCGTGGGCGAGCGGACGTCGCGCACTCGGACGGGTCGCGCCATGTCAGGCCCGCGCCTCCCCCAGGCAAGCCGTACGGCCCGGTTCGCGTCGGCGGCCGAGCCCCGGTGGGTGACGCGCGGCCGGCAGCGCCCGCGCATCACCCACCTGAGAGCGACTCACTACTTGTTGACGGCCGAGGCCCAGTCGAAGTTCACGCCCATGTCGGAGTACATCTTCGAGTACCCGACGAAGCAGTTGAACGCCGTGACCTTGCCGTTCTCCAGGTACCAGAAGTCGGCGGTCGGCGCGTCGACCTTGTGGCCGTTCCCCTTGACGAAGCCGCCCGTCGGCGCCTGGAGTTGCCCGTCGAACGTGCCCTGGATCGACAGCTCGATGCTGATGGTGTCGCCGTTCACGGTGATGCGCTTGAGGTCACGGTGAACGTCGGAGAAGAGGCCCTTCATGTAGGGCAACACGTTGCCGAGCGCCTTACCCCGGTAGGCCTGGCCGGCGACCATGTCGTTGAAGACGCCGTCCTTGGTGAAGCTGTTGACGAACGTCGGGACGTCGATGTGGCTGCCCTCGGCCACGTAGTAATCGCGCAGGACGACCGCGAGGTTGGCCTTCTCGTGCTTGGTCAGGTGGCGGTCGGTGAGCGGCAGCTTCGCCAGTTGGCGTGCGGTCAGGGTCGGTGCGGCCGTGTTGTTGTGGCCCGCTGCCTTGTGGTGAGCGGCGCTTGCCGCCTGTGACGGCACAGCGGCGATGGAAAGACCACCCAGGATCGCGATCGCGGTCGCGGCGGTGATCGACTTCCGGCTGAGCAGCTTCATGTCGTTTTCCTCCAGGTTCGCCCTCAGGATCCGAGAGCCGTCACAACGGCCTCGGCCCCTCGCGCACTCTTAGTAAATCAAATGCTCGCTTGACTTTATGAACGGCAGCGCAAGCTGTCAAGCCACTGTTTGAATTGTGTGGTTGCGCGGTCATGAAGGCATGCGGCTACCCGGCCGGGCTTGGCGCCGACCCGGCCCCCGGCCCGGCCGGTGCGGTGTTCGGCGACGCGGATCAGAGCCGGGGCGACCGGCAGGCGCAGCAGCGCGCGGGCGGCCACCGCTTTCCCGTGCACCTTGACACCGGCGTCACGCTCGGCAGAGCGCTCACATCGGGACCCGATCCACTCACCTCGAGACCGGATCCACTCGCACGCGGCCTCGATCCGCAAGGCGATTGCTTGACAATGTACTCAAACAACTGCTTGAGTACATGCTATGACCAGGGTGGAAAAGACGGACTTGCGCCGAGAGGCCGGTCAGCGCACGCGGGGCAGTCTGCAGGCAGCCGCCCTGGAGTTGCTCGCGCAACGAGGCCAGGACGGCTTGACGCTCCGCGAGATCACAGAGCGCGCCGGAGCCAACGTCGCTGCGGTGAGTTACCACTTCGGATCACTGAAGGCACTGTGCGAGTCGGCGATCGAGCACGCGTTGGAGCGGTATCTGGACGCGCAGATACAGGCCATTGACTCCCTTGGCTCCGCTCCAACGCTCCAGGAGGTGGCGGCAGCCTTCGCCGGGCCGATGATGCGCGCACTTGCGGCCGGTGGACAGGACCTGGCCGTGATGCGGACCGTGGCGCGCGTCGGCATCGATCCGCCCGAGGGGTGGGAGCGGCTGACGGGCAAGTTCGTCCAGAGTCGCCGGGATGTCCTCCGGGTGCTGACGCCGCACATTCCCGAAGTCGACGAGCAGGAACTGATCTTCCGTACGCGATGCGCGGCCGGCCTGCTGAACTGGCTCGCCCTGGCGCCCATAGGCGCCGAGTTGGCCACCATGTCCGCCGAGCAGATCGAGCGGCAGCTGGTCCCTGTGGTGGCTGGGGCGTTTCGCGGGGACGCGGCCGGCCGCTGACCAGGCCTGAGCTTGCTCCCTCCGGACGTGCTGCGCCCGACCCGGATGGTTCTCATGGGTGAGCGCGACGTCCGTTCGGAGCGGATCCTCCGGTCTGCGAACTCCAGGGCGTGGTCCTCGTCGGCCGTGCCCGCACGGACACCGGCCCGTTGGTGACAACGCCCCTCGGACACCCGCGAAGACGTAGGGGAAGTAGTCGAGCAGCGGCCCCGGTTCGAGCCCCGAGGAGAAGTCCTGGTTCACGATCATCTTGATGATGCGGGAAGGTGGCCCGATACGTGACGTCCTCGACGTGGTCGCCATTCCCGGGGGTGCCTGTCAACTGCCCAACGACGCGCGCGGCACGCTGCATCGGCGCCGCCCCACCGGCCGGGCACGGGGCCCGCACCGCTACGTCATCGTCGTGCACGCCCTTGACGTCGAGCAGATCGGCGTACCCGCCGAGGCCACCCCGGCCTACCTCGGCTTCATCATGGACAACCACATTCTCGGCCGCGCGGTCCTGACCGTCACCACCGAGATCCCCGCCTGACGGTGCCCGCAACGGCGACCATGGAGCGGCGCCGGGATCGTCAGTAAGGCGTACAGCCGAGCGAAGGGGCGCTGCCCGTCCGCGTCCGTCCGACGGGGCGCCCCTTCGTGTGTCGGCTCACCTGGCCGGCTCGGCCTCCTCGACGACGCCCACCATCGGCTCCGTGCCCTGTCGGCCGCGGAGGGTCAGGCCGGGCAGGGCGACGAGGAAGGCGACTGCGGCGAGGGCGGCCGCGCCCAGCAGGCCCGTGCGTGCCGCGGCGGCGAAGTCGCGGTGGGTGGCGAGGAGTTGGCCGAAGTACAGGGAACTCGCCAGTGCCGTGCCCAGCGAGGTGCCGATCTTCATGCCGGTCTGGTACACACCAGCGGCGCTGCTGCCCTCTCCGCGCGGCACCAGTTGGAGCGCGAGGGTCTGGTTGGAGGCGATGACGCAGCCGGCGCCGCAGCCCGCGACCAGCAGCGGCAGAGCCATCACGACGAACATGTTGTCGCCGACGGAGGACCGGCCCACCATCAGGGCGGTGGCCGCCAGTCCCATGGCGGTGAGTGCGGAGCCGACGATGACCAGCGGACGTCCGACGCGGTGGACGACGCGGCCGCTGATGACACCGCAGACGGCCGAGCCGACGGTGAACAGCACCGTGCACAGGGACGCCTTCAGCGGGGAGTAGTGCATGCCCTGCTGCAGGAACTGGGAGAGGACGATGAAGATGCCGGTGAACCCGCCGTAGAGCGCGGCGGCCACCAACGCGCCGACCCAGTAGGTCCGTTCGCGGAACAGGTTCAGGTCGACGAGCGGCTGCCTCTCGCTCCGGGCGACACTCCGTTCCCACAGGACGAACACCGCCAGCAGGACGAGACCGCACCACGCGAGCCACCAGCGGCGGTCCGCCCAGTCGCCGCTCTGCAGCAGGGGCAGCATCACGGCGGTGACGGCGACGCCGAGCACGAGCATGCCGACCAGGTCGAGGCTGCCGGGCCGTTCGGTCCTGCGTCCCTCGGGCAGCAGACGAGCGGCCAGGACCAGGGCGACAAGGTCCAGCGGAATGAACAGGAAGAAGATCCAGCGCCAGCCGTCGGCCGTGCCGAAGCCCTGCAGGATCACACCGCCGAGGAGCGGGCCGACGGCCGTGGAGAGGCTGACCGTGGCGCCGTAGTAGCCGAAGGCGTGGCCTCGTTCACGCGGCGGATACATCTGGTGCAGCAGCCCCACGACCTGGGGCGCGACCAGTCCGGCCGCCACCCCTCGGGCGAGTCGTGAGGCCACCAGCCAGGTCGCGTCGGGCGCCGCTCCGCACAGCACACCTGTCACGGTGAACAGCGCCATCCCGATGACGAAGACCTTCCTGCGGCCGAACTCGTCGCCCAGCCTGCCGCTGGGGATGAGCACCAGTCCGAAGGTCAGGGTGTATCCGGCGATCGACCAGGTCGCCTCGGAGGACGACAGGTTCAGGTGGTGCTCCATGGACGGCAGGGCCGTCGTCACGATGCTCACGTCGAGGAGGGTCAGAAAGGCTGCGGCGATGCAGACGGCGAGGGCCTGGGTGCGGCGCCCGGGCGGGAGTTCGGTGGTGTCGGAGAACCCGGGGCGTCCCTTGCCGCCGGGTGTGTCGCGTGGTGCGGGGAGGTCTTCCGGCGTCTTTGCCATGGTCTACCTCTGTGTCCCATCGGCTGTCTGTACGAGGAGTTCGATGCCGTGGGGGCGCTGCGGCGCCCCGCCGGGGAATGCGGCTCGTGCGGTGGAGCCACATCCGTTTCCGGTACGGGCCGGGACCGTCCTGAGCCTCCGGTCCCGGCCCTGGCGCGGGGGCGGTCAGCCCGCGTCGGCGACGAGCCCTGCCTTCTCCACGCCGAAGACCGCGACGGCCTCGTCGTTGTCGGGCCGGTCGCCGCTGACGCCGACGGCGCCGAGCAGTTCGCCGTCCTCGTCCCGGATCAGAACACCTCCCTTGGAGGAGGCGATACGGCCCTCGGAGATGCTCGCGAGGGCGGCGAAGAACGCGGGGTCCCGCGTGGCGTGCCGGGCTCCGGCGGCGCCGCCCTGGCCGGTACCGAGGCAGCCCCATGCCTTGGCGTGGGCGATCTGGGGGCGCAGGATGCCGGCCTTCTCCTCGCGTTTGACGACCAGCGGGTGGCCGCCGGGGTCGAGGACGGTGACGGTCAGCGGGCGAAGGCCCAGTTCGTGTGCGTGGCTCAGCGCTGCGTCCACGATCTCGGACGCCTGGGTCAGGCTCAGTGCGGTCATGGCTGACTCTCCTGTTCTTCTTTGGGGACGGGTCGGTCGGATGGGGACGGGGGAATCGTGGCGGCCGCCTCCGTGTCGCTGACGCGGGTGGCCGCGTACAGGCCGAGCAGGTTGAGTGCGGCCAGGGCGAGGAAGGCGGCGCGGTAGCCGGACATGCCGGGCGCGGTGTGCGCGCCCGCCGTGCCGGCCGTCACCAGGACGGTGGTGGCCACCGCGACGCCGACGGCTCCGCCGAGCCTGCGGCCGACGTTGAACAGCGTCGAGGCCCGGCCGGAGGACGAGGAGGACACCGTGGCGAAGGACGCGGACTGGGTGCCCACGAAGACCTGGCCGACGGCGAGTCCCAGGCAGAACAGCAGCGGTACGACCAGCCACAGGGCGGTTTCCGGCCGTAGCAGCAGGCCCATCGCGGCGACGGCCGCGCTGGTTCCGCCCGCGCCGAGCACGAGGTGCCGGCGCGGGCGCAGCCGCCGGTACAGGACGCGGCTCGCGAGCTGCGATCCGGTGACCACGCCGAGCGCCTCGGGGAAGGTGGTGAGGCCCGCGGCCATCGGTGTCATGCCCCGCGCGTCCTGCAGATAGAGGGTGAGGGTGAACAGAGTGCCCAGGAAGGTCACCGACTCCACCGTCATCACGGTCGTACCGGACGCGAACAGCCGGTCCTTCAGCAGCCGTACGTCGATCATCGGGGACCGCTTGCGCAGTTCGACGACGACCATCACGGTGGCCAGGACGGCTCCGCACGCCAGGGCGACGGTCACGGAGGGCGTGCCCCAGCCGTGCCCGGGGCCTTCCGAGACGCCGTACATCACCAGTCCGAAGCCGGACGCGGCGAGCAGGAATCCCGTCAGGTCGAAGCGCTCGGTGGGCCGCGCGGGCTGGTTGCGCAGGCACAGTGCGCCGAACGCCACGGCGAAGGCGCCGATCGGCACGTTGACGTAGAAGATCGCCCGCCAGGAGACCTGGGTGACCAGGATGCCGCCGAGCACCGGGCCCAGGGTGGGGGCGAGGCCGTTGGCGATACTGAGGACGGCCGACGCCCGCACCCGTTCGTGCGGGGCGAAGGTGCGCAGCAGCATCGCCATGCCCACCGAGGCGAGCATGCCGCCGCCCGCGCCCTGCACCACACGGAAGGCGACGAGTTGGCCGAGGCTCTGCGCCGTGCCGCACAGCGCCGAACCGAGCGTGAAGACGGCGACGGCGGTGAGCAGGGTGCGCTTGCCGCCGAAACGGTCGCCGAGCCAGCCGGACGCCGGCACGGAGACCGAGAGGCTCACCAGGTAGGCGATCGACACGGTGTCGACGGCCGTGGAGGGGACGTCGAAGGCCTGCCCGATGGTGGGCAGGGCGACATTGACGATGGTCATGTCGAGGGTGCTCAGGAACAGCCCGGCCACATAGACGACACACACGGCCGTCTTCTGACTGACGGCGATGCGCGGGCCGCGCCGCCCGCCCGCCATCTCCTCGGCGGGCGCCGCGGCCGGGTCGGCGCTCATCCGACCGGGGCGGTCGGCCGGCTCGCCGGGCGCACGGCGGTCAGCCGCAGCAGGTCGTCGAGCACGCCGGTGGCGTTCTCGTCGAGACCGGGGGCCGGTTCGAAGCGGCCGTCTGCGGTGAACGACAGCCGGACGAAGGGAATCTGCACGGCGGCGGCCGCCGGCACCATACCCAGGGCGATCACGACCGGAAGCAGGGCCTGTACGGCTCTGGCGCCCGCGGCGACTCCGCCGTACCCGACGAAGGCGACGGGTTTGCCCCGCCACTCCCTGGCCAGGTAGTCGAGGGCGTTCTTGGTGGCCGCGTTGTAGCTGTGGTTGTACTCGGGTACCACGAACACGAAGGCGTCGGCGGCGCTCACGGTCTCGCTCCAGCGCCGGGTGTGCGCGTGTTCGTAGGAGCCACGCTGCGGAGGACGGGGTTCGTCCAGGAGCGGCAGTCCTACGTCGGCGAGGTCGACGAGTCCGGCGTCGAAGCCGGCGTGTTCCAGGGCCAGTTCGTGGAACCAGCCGGCGATGGCCGGGCCGCGGCGGCCGGGGCGGGTGCTGCCCACGACGATGTGCAGACGGGGTTGGGACATGGTGACCTCCGGTCGCTCAGTCGCCCGGGACGACTGTGTTCTCGATGACTCCGAGCCCCTCGATCTCGCTGCGGACGACGTCGCCGGGCCGCACGGGACCGTGCCCTGCCGGGGAGCCGGTGGAGAGCACGTCTCCGGGCGCGAGGGTCAACGCGGCGGTGAGCCACGCCAGTTGCTCGGGAATGGGGTGGAACATCTCGGCGGTGCCGCCGTCCTGGCGTATCTCGCCGTTGACCCACTGCCGGATCCGCAGCGCGTGCGGGTCGGGGATCTCGTCCGCGGTGACGAACCAGGGGCCGCAGATCCCGTAGGTGTCGAAGCCCTTGCCGCGGTCCATGCGGTTGTTGTCCCGCTCCGAGACGTCCCGGGAGCCGACGTCGCAGAAGCTGACGTAACCGGCCACCGCGCGCAGGGCGTTGTCGTGGGTGAGACGGCCCGAGCGGGGACCGATGACGACGGCCAACTCCGTTTCCGGGGCGACCTGTTCGCTGATCGCCGGGTACCGCAGGTCGTCGTGCGGACCGACCAGGGCACCGGGGGCCTTGAGGCAGCCTTGAAGGCCGCGGCGGGCAGGTGGCTCCTGACCGGGGGCGGGCGGACTGCGCGGATAGGTGCGCAGCATGCACCAGACGGTGTGCGGCTTGCCGACGGGCGGCCCTAGCCGCGTGGGCTCGTCGGACCACAGACAGTCCTGGTCCAGTACGCCGGTGTCGACGTTGTCCGCGGTCCACTCGAACAGGCGGTGCAGGGAGGCGAGTTGGGGGTCGGTCTGGAGGAGGGTGGGCAGATCGCCGGGGAGTGTGTGGCGGGCGCGGGCCAGGGCGTCGTCCCGGTGGACGCCGTCGGTCTCCAGCCGTCGCACGAACGCGGCCCGGATGTCGATGAGGTGGTGCGGAACGACCTCGGCGAAACAGAGACGATCGCCGAAGGGAGTCCGCCGCGAGGCGATTTTCACTGGTGAGGGGAGCTTTCCGTGGGGACGGGCGAGTCGGGTACGGCGGCGCCGGGCGGGGCGGCCCGAGTTGCGGACCGGGCCGCCACCCGACGCCGGAGGACTCAGTCGTTGTCGGCGTCCTTGGGGTTCTCGAAGCGGATGCCGCCGTCGGTGACGATGGTGACGAACTTGTCGTCGTCCGGTTCGTCGGAGAGCTGGATCGGCGGCAGGCCGACGGTGAACAGCACGAGTTCGTCGGTCGCGGTGTAGCGGGCCTTCTCCCCGGGGTCGGCCTCGACCGCGCCGAGCTCGCCGATCCCGGTCCCCTCCACCGTGCCGGTGCCGGAGAGCACCACGGTCAACCGCTTGGCGTTCTCGCTCTCCGAGATCCACTCGGCGCCGGCCTCGATCTTGAGGAACTCGATCCAGAACTGCCGCTCGGTGTAGGTGCCGATATGCCGGCGCTTCACACCCGGCCAGCCCGCCACCGCCAGCCAGTTGAAGTGCTCGGGGTTGCTGACGACCACGCCGTTGTAGCGCGGCTTGGGGAACTTCTGCTCCCGCAGGGGGCGGCGCTCGGCCTGGGCCGCCTTGTTGTCCGGGCCTCGGCCGCGGCCGGCGGCCATGCCGAGAGCGGAGGCGCCGGGGAACTGCAGCACGAGCTGGAGCTGCCTGGGGTCGGTGAGCTTGTCGTCCTGCGGGCCGTAGGTCTGCCCCTCGGGGAAGTAGCCGACCTCGCCCTCGCGCAGGATGCCCTGCTCGCCCAGGTTCATGTCGCCCACCAGCGGCAGCCGGATCTGCTCGAAGGTGTGGCAGTGCCGGGGCATCAGGAAGTCGGCCTCCTGACGGCCCAGGATGTAGCGGTAGTTCTCCAGGGGCTTGGCCCGGTCCCCCATGAGCAGGTAGTTGAACGAGACCGTCCCCCTGGGGTGGTCCATCTTGTACGCGTTCTCATCGAACGGCGCGATCTTCATCGCTGTCCTCCGTGATCGGGTGCTTGACGCCCATTCACGAAACCTTCCTAGTAGGTTGATGTCAAGGTAGGCGGCGAGCTTTCATGGAAAATGAAGAGAACAGGCAGGCCCCTGACCCGAGGCAGGCCAGATCTTGAATCAACCTACTAGGTAGGTTACTGTTGCCTTGAATGGACCATCCTGGTCCGGCCCCCGGCCCGGGACACCCTTGGGAGCGACATGTCCGTGCCTCACACCCCGGCGAAGATCTTCCGCGGCCGCGTGGCCGACCAGATCGTCGAGGACCTTCGCGCGCAGATCCTCGGCGGCAGCCTGCCCGACGGCTCACGCCTGCCCTCCGAACGGGAACTGGCCGCCTACTACGACGTCAGCGGCCCCACCGTCCGCGAGGCCGTCCGCGTGCTGACCGCCATGGGTCTGGTCAACACCCGCAACGGCAGCCGGGCGACGGTCACCGCGCAGGGCGACACCCTGCTCGCCGTGTCCATCGCGTCGGTCGTGCAGGTCGAGAAGGTCGGCGCCCGGGAGGTGTTCGGCCTGCTCGGCGTGCTCAACGCCTACGCGGCGGAGCTGGCCGCCGAGCACGCCTCCGACGAGGAGGTCGCCCGGCTGCGCGAGGCCGCCGAAGCCGTTCCCGCCGCCGAGGGTGTCGAGCGATCGGCCGCCGCCCTTGAGCACTTCTTCGGCACCCTCTCCGACCTCTCGCACAACCCGTTGCTCGCCGGGCTGTGCCGGTTCATCACCTCCATGCAGCTCGGGCTCGCAGTGAAACTGTCCGGCGGCGAGAGCGGCGACTGGGGCAAGGTCGCCGGCGCCCTCCACACCGAGCGGATGCGGATCGTGGCCGCGATCGCCTCGCGCGACCCCCGGCACGCGGCCTCCGTGGTCCGCGACTACCACCGCCAGGTGGTCGAACGCATCGCCCTGACCCGCAAGGACGACGGGAACGGCACGTCCACCGCCTCGGACGCCGGCCTCACCGAGGCCCTCACGGCATGGCTGCGGTCGAACGTGACCCTGGGCGGCCAGGCCCCGAACCGGGCCGCCCGGTCGTGACCGCGCCGACGCCCACGCCCCGCACCGTCCGCGACGCCACCTTCGACGTACTGCGGCAGCACAGGCTGACCACGGTCTTCGCCAACCCGGGCTCCACCGAGGTCTCCCTGCTCGCCGACCTGCCCGAGGACCTGCGCTTCGTCCTCGCCCTGCACGAGGGCTCGGTGGTGGGTGCCGCCACCGGCTGGGCGCTCGCCCGCGAGCAGCCCGCCCTGGTCCTGCTGCACACCACCGCGGGACTCGGCAACGCGGTCGGAGCACTGGCCACCGCGCGGGTCAACCGGGCGCCCCTGGTGGTGCTGGTGGGCCAGCAGGACCGGCGCCATCTCGCCCAACAGCCGTTCCTCGCCGGGCGGTTGGAGGGGCTGGCCGGGGACTATCCGGTACGGGTGGAGTCACCGGTGCGCGCCCAGGACGTGCCCGGCGCGATCGGCCGGGCCGTGCACGCCGCCCGTCAGGAGCGCGGCCCGGCGCTGGTCCTCGTGCCCATGGACGACTGGGCCGAGCCGGCCGAGGACCTGCCGCTCGCCGCACCGGCGGCCGTCCGCAGGCCGACGGCCTCCGACCCCCGGGCGGTCGCCGAGGTCGCCCGTCTGCTCGCCCGCTCCACGTCCCCGGTCCTCGTGGTGGGGGCGGGCGCCGACAGCGAGGACACCTGGGCCGCGCTCGGCGGGCTGGCCGAACGGCTCGACTGCCCCGTATGGCAGGAGCCCTTCGGGGCACGTGCCGGATTCCCGCAGGACCACCGGCTGTTCGCCGGTCACCTGCCCGCCGACCGGCCCCGGCTGCGCGCCACGCTCGACGGGCACGACCTGGTGCTGTGTGTGGGCGCCCCGTTCCTGCGCCAATACCCCTACACACCAGGGAAGTTGACCGACGCCCGGGTGATCGTGATCACGGACGACCCGGCCGAGGCCCAGCACTCCGCCGCCGAACTCGCCGTCGTCACACCCCTGCCGGACTTCTGCGGCCGCCTCGCCCGACGCACCCCGGCCAGGACGGAGGCCGCCGCGTCCGAGCCGCTACGCCGGGTCACGCACCCCGAACCCCCCGCCGCGGGCGCGCCGTTGACGCCCGCCCACGTCCTGGCTGCCCTCTCAGTGCGCCTGCCCGCCGACACGGTGCTCGTGGAGGAGACTCCCTCCTCCCGTCCCGACCTGCACGCCCTGCTGCCGGCCCGCGCGCCGCTCGGCTTCCTCAGCGCCGCCATGGGCGGCCTCGGCTTCGCCCTGCCGGCCGCGGTCGGGGTCCGCATGGGGCAGCCGCGCCGTCCCGTGGTCGCCGTCGTCGGCGACGGCTCGTCGCTCTACCAGATCCAGGCCCTGTGGACCGCCGTGCACTACGGCGTGGGCGCCGTCTTCGTCGTCCTCTCCAACGGCCGGTACGCGGTCATGGACAAGCTGGCCGGGCAGCACGGCGGCAAGCCCCCGTGGCCCGCCTTCGGCGAGATCAGCGTGGCCGGCCTCGCGGAGTCCCTCGGCTGCCCCGCCCGCCGGATCACCGAGTACGCCGACCTGTGCGCGACGCTCGACGCCCTCTGCCCCGGCCTGGCCGACCGCACCGAGCCGCTGGTCCTCGACATCTCGGTCACGGCCGACGGCACGTTCCAGCCCTGAAGCGACCGCCCGCCACCCCCTGGTCGTGCTCCTCCCGCACCCCAACCCGCACCTGGAGGCCGTCATGTCCCTGCTCGATCCCGCCCTCTGGTCCGGCAACGCCCACATCGGCGGCTGGACGGCTCCTACGGGCGGCACCGCCCCCGTGACCGAACCCGCCACCGGCGAGGTCCTGGACGTCATCGGCGTCGCCACCCCCGAGGACGTCGTCATCGCGGCCGAACGAGCCGCCCGCGCACAGACCAGCTGGGCCCGCGTCCCCTACACCGAGCGGGCCGCCGTACTGCGCCGCGCGGGAGACCTGTTCACCCGGTATGCCGACGAGATCCAGGAGTGGCTGATCCGCGAGGCCGGCAGCATCCCGGGCAAGGCGGACTTCGAGACCGCCACCGCGGCCCAGGAATGCTACGAGGCCGCCGCACTCGCCTCGCGTCCCCTCGGCGAGGTGCTGCCCACGGCTGAGCCCCGGCTCAGCCTGGCCCGCCGGGTGCCCGCGGGCGTGGTGGGCGTCATCGCCCCGTTCAACGTGCCCCTCGTCCTCGGTATCCGCTCCGTCGCCCCGGCTCTGGCACTCGGCAACGCGGTACTGCTCAAGCCCGACCTGCGGACCGCCGTGTCCGGCGGGGTGGCGATCATGCGGGTGTTCGAGGAGGCCGGGCTGCCCGCCGACCTGCTCCACCTCCTGCCGGGCGGCGCCGATACGGGAGCCGCGCTGGTGGTGGCTCCGCAGGTGCGCGTGATCTCCTTCACCGGTTCCACCGCGGCGGGCCGCAGGGTCGGCGCGGCGGCGGCCGAGCACCTCAAGCGCGCCCACCTCGAACTCGGCGGGAACTCCGCCCTGATCGTGCTCCCGGACGCGGACCTCGACCGCGCCGCGTCCACCGCCGCCTGGGGCTCCTTCTTCCACCAGGGGCAGGTCTGCATGACGACGGGACGGCACCTGGTGCACGCCTCGATCGCCGACGAGTACGTCGCACGGCTCGCGGACAAGGCCGAGCACCTCCCGGTCGGCGACCCGGCGAAGGAGGACGTGGCGCTCGGCCCGGTCATCGACCACGGCCAACGGGACAAGATCCACGGTCTGGTCACCGCGAGTGTCGACGGCGGTGCCCGGCTGGTGGCCGGCGGCACGTACGAGGGGCTCTTCTATCGGCCCACCGTCCTCACCGAGGTGACCGACGCGTCTCCGGCCTACGCGGAAGAGGTCTTCGGCCCGGTCGCACCGGTGCGCACCTTCACCGACCTCGACCACGCGGTGTCCCTGGCCACCGCCACGCCGTACGGGCTGTCCCTGGGCATCCTCACCTCGGACGTGATGCGCGGCCTCGACCTCGCCGAGCGCATCCCCACCGGCCTGGTCCACATCAACGACCAGACCGTCAACGACGAGGCCGTGGCCCCCTTCGGCGGCGTCGCCGCCTCCGGCACCGGGGCCCGCTTCGGCGGCGCGGCGAACATCGAGGCGTTCACCGAGACCCGCTGGATCACGGCTCGGGCGAGCCAGGCACCGTATCCCTTCTGAAGGATGCGGGCGTGAGGGACGTCAGGCCTGCTCGACGAGATGGACCGTCGGACCCGACCTGGTCCGACGGTCCACGTGATCTGCGAGGCGGCTCGCTCGGTCCGGTCAGCCGAGCAGGGTGTCGCCCTTTACCGTGTGCGTCGAGCCGTCGGCCAGGTGCAGGGTGACGGTGCCGGTGATCGCGCCGTCGGGGTCGCCGTCGGGCCACCAGGCGGTGAAGCGGCCGTCCTCGATCGTGGCCTCGGTCGTGTGCCCGTGGTCCCGGACGGTGATGCCCTTGACGTCCGAACCCGCCCAGCCGACCACGTAGTTGAGCTCCTCGTCGCCGCTGCCCCGGGAACCCAGCGTGTCCACCTTGATGTGTCCGTCGGGCTGTTGGCGCACCGGGGAGATGCCCATCGACGTGCCTCCGTCCGAACCGGCCAGGCAGTAGGCCGACACGTCGCCGCGCGTGACGACCATCGAGGCGACCTTCCCGCGCAGGTCCGCGTTGCTGATCACCGGCTCGGCGCCGGTGCCGTTCACGTCCAGGCACCACTTTCCGGCGGCAGAACCGCGCGCGGCGGCGACGTCCACGCTCTTGGCGGTACCGGTCCAGCTGGCCAGTTCCGAGGAGGACAGCGGGCCCGAACCGCCCAGACCGGGCAGACCGCCGTTCACCGCGACCAGCGCGAGGCCGGCCGCGAGCGCCCCGGCCGCCGTGAACGACAGTCGCCGTACCAGTGGGCGGCGGAACGTGGCGCCGACCGAGCGGCCGGGGCGCTCGCTGTCGTCGAGGATGGTCCGCAGCAGCGTCTCCTCACGGTCCGTCTCCTGTGCGGACGGCGTACGGCGCGGCGCGGCGTCGAGGTCGGCGAGGCGGGCGAGCAGGTCGTTGGTCATGAGAACTCCTGGCTTTCTGTTCAGTGCGTGGGCAGTACGTGAGGAGCGCGTGGGTCAGCGTGTGGAGAGGGAGAGCGCGGACGCCTCGGTGGCGGCGGCATGGCCCAGTTGGCCGGCCAGGCGTCGTTTCGCGCGGGTGAGGCGCATGGAGTACGAGGCCCGGGTGCAGCCCAGTACCCGCGCCGCCTCCTTGGCGGTGAGGTCCTCCCAGACGTGCAGCGCGAGGACTTCCTGGTCGGCTGCGGCGAGCGCCTGCCAGGCCTCGACCAACTCCAGCCGGCTGTCCACGCCGTCCGTCGGGTCGTGGGCGTCGACGGTGGCGATTCGACCGATGTGCACGACGAGCGCGGACTGCCGGCGCATGCCCCGGTTCGCGTTCAGCATCAGATTGCGGGCGGTGCCGAACAGCCAGGGCCGTGTGTCCTCGGGCAGTTCGCGCCGTCGGCGCCACGCCGCGAGGAACGTCTCACCGACGACGTCATCGACGTTCATCGGATGCGCGCGACGACGGACGAACCGCAGCACGTCCTCGTAGTGCGCCCGGTACACCTCGGTGAACTGGGCTTCGGTGGCAATGGGCATGTACTTCCTTCCTGGCGTCTGCCCCTACGTGTCCGGCGCGCGTACGGGTGCAACAGGTGTTCAGGGAAACCGTGTTGGGGCTCGGCCGTTCAGGTCCGGGGATCGCGGGCGTACGTCAGCTCGCCCAAGGCCTGAGCAGCGCCCAACTGGCCACGGAATTCCGCGAGGGCGAGGTGCGGAGCCGCGTGAAGGTGGTCGAGGAGACGGGTGAGCGCTCCGCCCCGTTGGTGACAAGGGCGGAGCGCTCGGCCGGGGTCACGCGTCCGGGGCGTCTCCGGGCTCCGGCCGGAAGGGGCACTCGCCGACGTGGGTCGTGTGGTCGAGGGCCCTCGGGGAACCGTGGGCAGGCATGACACGCGTGTCGCTTGCCTCGTCCGACGGCGGGGTGAAGGCGACGTCCAGGCGGGTGAGGCCGCGGAAGTTGAGGCTGCGCTGCCACTTCGGGGGCTCGGTGCCGTCGAGACGAAGGTCGGGGAGGCGGGTGAGGAGGGCCTCCAGGACGATCGTGCCCTCCAGCCGGGCCAGCGCAGCGCCGAGGCAGAAGTGCGGACCGTGTCCGAACGCCATGTGCCGTCCGCCGGGCCGCTCGAAGTCCAGCACGTGGGGATCGGGGAACACCGCCGGATCCCGGTTGGCGGCGCCGCACACCAGGAGCACCGTCTGCCCTTCGGCGATGGTGCGGCCCGCCAGGTCCAGGTCGTGCCGCGCCCGGCGCAGCATGAGCTGCACCGGGGCGTCGTAGCGCAGGAGTTCCTCGACCGCGGCGGGCAACAGGTCCGGCCGCTTGCGGAGTTGTTCGGCCGCGTGCGGGTGGTGGAGGAGGGCGAGGGTGGCGTTGCCGATGAAGTGGGTGGTGGTCTCGTGGCCGGCGATCAGCAACAGGGCGCAGTTGGCGAGGAGTTCGTCGGCGTCCTGGTCGGTGTTCTCGGCCTGTGCGGTCACCAGTGCGCGCAGGCTGTCCGGGGCCGGCGGGGTTTCCGGACTGGTGAGGAGTTCGCGGAAGTAGGCAAGCATGTCCGCCATGCTCTGCGAGGCCTCGCGGTTGCGGTCGGCGTCGAGCCGGGAGTTGCCTATGGCCTCGGCGACCGGCTCCGACCAGGCCGTGAGGGCGGGACGGTCCTCCTGCGGTACGTCGAGGAGGTCGCAGATGATGGTCAGCGGCAGCGGGCGCGCGAGGTCCGCGACGATGTCCATCCGCCCGGTCGGCGCCGCCTCGTCGATGATCCGGTCGACGGCTTCGAAGATCCGGGCGCGGAGGGTCTCAACTGCCCGCGGAGAGAAGGCTTTACTGATCAGGCCCCTCAGCCGGGAGTGGTCCGGGGCGTCGTTGTAGAGCATCTGCCGGCTCAAGACCCGGGCCAGCGGCCGCAGTTCCTCGGACACGGCCTCGATGTCGGGATAACGCACCGACGACAGCCCCGGGTTGCCCGCGGCGCTGCTGACCACTCCGTGCCCGGTCGCGATCCAGGCGCTCAGGTGACGGTCCCAGAAGAGCTCGTCGGTGTTCCGCAACTCCTCGTAGAAGTCGTAGAGGCGCTCTTGGACCTGGGGCCGAAAGGCCGGGAGCAGCGAAGTAACGGTGCGCATCGCGCCAGGCTAGATCATGTACGGACATGGAGGAGTTGTCGTTCCGGAAACAGGCTGTGTCGGTTCATGTCGGCGTCTAACGGGAGCTGGGGCGTGTTTCGGCTCGTTGCTCAAGAGTGCACAGAAGGCACGGTCACCGTCACGGGCGCTCCTCGTCGACTCTCCCGAAGCGCGTCTCGACAGTCGCGGCGACGACAGCCGCAGAAACCGCCAAGAGGCCGACGACGAGCGGCAGTTCGACGGTCACGCCCGTCAGGGAGCCGGCCAACGCCGTTCCGGCGGAGCCGGACGTGATCTTCAGGGCCGCGACCCAGATGAAGACCTGGCCGCGCGCTCCGCTCGGCGCGTACTCCGTGCGGGCCGCGAGGGTGGAGGCGAAGAAGAAGGCGTTGAGGATGCCGGTGAGGGCGTAGGCCGAGGCGGTCACCGTGAAGGCGGGGCTCGCGGTGACGGTGAGGAGACCGGCGACGACGCCCAGGGCGAGGCGGCGCATCAGCCGCTCCGGGTCGCCCGTGAGCGGGAAGACCATGACGGCTATGGACCCGGTGAGGTTGCCGAGGCCGTAGGCGGCGGTCAGTACTGCCGCGGTGGCCGGTTCGATGCCGAGGATCTTCGTCATGTGGACCGCGGTGATCGGCAGGGCGGCGACACTCAGGGCGACGATCATCGTCAGGTAGACGGTGCGCCGAAGCGGACCCGTGCGAGCTATCAGCGCGAGAGTCGCTCCCGGCTTGCGGATCGCCGTCCTGTCGCCACCGTGGGACGGCGCGGTGAAGGGCAGCAGCAGGACGCCGCCCGCAGCCGCGGCCGCCCCCACCGCGAGGGCCAGAGCCGCCGCGGTGGGCGAGACCCAACCCGACAGGGTGGCCACCAGGGACGGGCCGACGGTGCCGCCGATGCCGTAGGTGGCCACGTCCCAGCCCTGGGCCCGCCGCTGCGCGCGCAGTGGCGGTCGCGGTCCGACGATGGCGGGCAGTCGGCTGCTGATACCGCCGGTCAGCAGCGGCCCGCAGGTGCCGGCCGCGGCCAGCAGCAGCCCGGTCAGTGCGGCAGGCGCGTGGCCGTACGTCAGCACTCCCCCGGTCAGCGCGACGGCGTACAGCAGGCAGGCCGCCGCGATGACCTTCCGGCCGTCGCGGGCGAGGTCCAGCGGCCGGGCGACGAAGGGGCCGAGCAGGTGCGGGGCGGTGATGCACGCACCGAGCACCCCGGCGAGCGTCCCGGAGCCACCGGACGAGGTGACGAGCAGAACGACGGCGACCACCGCTCCGCCGTCCGCCGTACGGGCGAGGGCCGCGGCGACGACGTAACGCGCCAGGCCGTTGCCACCCTTGCCGCCCCTGCCGCCCTTGCCGGGCGAAGGCGGAGCTGCCCACACCCGCCGCGTGCTTGCTATGTGCTGCTCCCCCATGGCGGTTCGCGCTCAGGAGGTGAGGCCGAGGGCGTCCAGCGCGGCGACGACCTCCGCGCGGGCGGTCTCGTCCAGTCCTCGCAGGGGACGCGGCAGGTTCGGTTCGCCCGTCAGGCCGAGGTGGGAGGCGGCAGCCGACATGACGCGCAGGCTGCCGTGCCGGCGGAACAGGGCCCACAGCGGTTCGAGTCCTTCGGACACTTCCACCGCCTGGTCCGCGTGGCCGGCCTGCGCGGCGCGGGTGAGGGCGAGGGCGGTCCGCGGGAAGGTGCCGCCGATGACCGAATACCAGGCGTCGCACCCGGAGTTCAGGCCACGGGCCGCCGTCCAGTCGCCGCTCACCCCGATGGTGACGGTTTCCGGGATCAGCGCGCGCAACGCGTCGACGCGGAGCCCGGCCTCGCGCGGATCCTCGGGCACACCGGGGATCTTGATCGAGCCGACGTTCGGCAACTGCGCGATACGGCCGTGCAGTTCGTCGGTGAAGTGGACGTGCGTGGTGCCCGGGTTGTCGTAGACGCACAGCGGCACGGAAAGTTCGCGCGTGACGTCCTCGTACAGGCCGAACACCTCGTCCTCGGTGAGCAGTTGATACGTCATCGGGGCGAGCAGTACTCCGGAGGCGCCCGCCTTCTGGGCGTCCTCGGCCAGCTCCAGCACGTGCGAGGTACGCAGCGCACCGATCCCGACGATGACGGGAGTCCCGTCGGCGGCCTCCACCGCAATCTTCGCGGCGCGGGCGCGCTGCTCCCGGGTGAGGTAGGCATACCCGCCGGTGGAACCGAGCGCGCCGATCGAGTCCACGCCGGCGGCGGCAAGGCCGGCGACGAGCGCCGCGTACGCCGCTTCGTCGATGCCCTGCTCGCTGGTGGGTGTGAGGGGGAAGGCGCTCAGGCCGCGGAACATGATGGCTCCTTGAGTGGGTGGGACAAGTGGATGGGAAAGGCGGCGAACAGTGGGGGGGTGGGGTGTTCGTGATGGTCAGCTGGCCGTCGAGCGCAACTCCGCCACGACCGCGGCGAGTTCGGCGGCGAAGGCCTCGGCCTGCGGCTCGGTGACGGTGGAGGCGGTGACCCGGATCGCGCCCTGGTGGGCGGCCGGATCCGGCGCGAAGAGGTGGCCTGGCCGCACCGCCCAACCCCGCTGCGCCAGGGCGGCAACCACGGCCCGTCCGTCGACGTCGAGTTCGACCCATACGTTCAACCCGTCGGGCCGGTACGGGACTTCGATGCCCTGGGCGCGCAGCCGCTCGACGAGCAGGCCACTGCGCCGGGCGTAGAACTCACGGGCCCGTTCATGGAGTTCGTGGACCCGGGGATCCAACAGGAGTTCACGGGCGATGTGTTGCAGCAAGCGGCTGACCCAGGTGGTGCCGGCGCTCAACCGCGCCTCCAGGCGCGCGGTGGTCTCGGCATCGGCGGCGACGAGGGCAAGGCGCAGATCCGGTCCGAGGAACTTGGACACGGACCGCACCAACGCCCAACGCGTACTGCCTGGTGGTGTGACCCGGTGGTACGGCCGCGCGGAGACCGCCGAGAAATGATCGTCCTCGATCACGAGTACCTGGGGGTGCTTCGCGAGGATCGCACGCAGGTCGGCCGCCCGTTCCTCGGTGAGGCTCGCACCGGTGGGGTTGTGGGCGCGGGGCGTGCAGACGACCGCGCGGGCGCCGGCCTCCAGGGCGGCCCGCAGCGCGCCGGGGCGCATACCGGCGCCGTCGACCGCGACGGGCGCGGAGCGGTAACCGCTCAGCCGCAACGTCCCGATGCTCGCCAGGAAACAGGGGTCCTCGATCGCCACCAGATCCCCGCGGGTGAGGTGAGCGTTCAGCAGCCGCTCGGTGGCATCCACCGCTCCGTGCGTCACCAGCGTGCGGAACGGCTGATCGATGTCCTCGGCGAAGTCGGCACGGGCCCATGCGTCCAGCCCCGGGTCGATGGCGGGCGCGCCGTACAGCGGCGGGCTGTACTCCCCGCGCCGGGCGGCGCCCAGGATGTCGGGCAACAACATCGGGTCGGGATTACCACTGGCCAGGTCGACGCAGTCGCCCGCGACACCAGCCGCGACGCCTTCACGCGCGAACTGCGGCACCGCCGCGACCACCGTCCCGCCGCGCCCCCGCGTCTCGGCCACCCCCGCCTCGACAAGCCGCCGGTACGCGAGGGCAACCGTATTCCGGTTGACCCCCAACTCGGCCGCGAGCACGCGCACCGGGGGCAGACTCGCCCGCGGCGCCAACTCGCCCGAAGCGACCTGGTCCCGCACACTCCCCGCGATCTCGGCCGCGGTGGTGCCCTTGATGCTCACGTTTTCAGCTCCGCTCGAACAGAGGAATTCGCCCTATGCCAAAGTTTGTCCTATGCCAAAGATACGTCATGGGTGGGCTCGGTTTTCATGGGTCGCGGGTTCGGGGTGAGTGGGTGAGTGGGTGAGTGCGAATGGTGTCGGTCACTGTCCGCGCCCGCAGGGAGCCCGGTCCCGGCGGCGGGCTGTCGTCGCGGGACTCGCGGCTACGACCCGGCTACGACTCCGCGTCTGCGCCCGCGCCCGCGCCCGAAGCGGCGATCGGCGCCGTCAACCGAACGCCCGCGGGGGCCGAACACCCTTGGAGCACAGGGCACTTCAGCCCCGAATAGGAAACCCGCACCGAGCCGGAGTACCGGAGGGCGGTCGGCTTACGCGATGTGGCGGTTGATGAACCCGTGCCACACGGCAGAGGCGTGCTCCGGAGTGTGACGGTGACCTCCCGCGAAACCGTGGAGTTCTTTGCCGGAGCTCGCGAAGGCGTCAAACAGCTGGAGTTGCCCCTGCCGCGGGAAGATCTCGTCGTCCCACTGCACGTGGAAGAGGACTGGTGCGGTGATGGCGGAGGCGTCGCTCAAGACGCGGTGCGGGGCGTGAAGTCCGGCATTGATGCCGGGAGTTGACTGCGTGCCAAACTTTCCGAACACCGCGCACTTCAGCCCCGGCCCGAGGGCGAGCGCGGCAGCGAGGCCGAAGCGAGTACCCATGGACAACCCGAAGTACGCCTGGCGTGTCGGGGCGGCTGTCCCGACCTCCACCAGGAGGTCACGCGCGGCGACCCAGTCGTCGGCCATGTGGTCCAGCACCCGACCGATACCCTCGGCGGCCATCCGGCTCTGGTACTCCACCGGCGTGAGAGGCGACGCCACCCGCTCACCGTGGAACGGGCCGTCAATCGCTACGGCCGCGCAGCCGGACGATGTGATCCGGTCGGCCATCGACAAGATTCGGTCGCTGTGTCGATGGCCACCGCCACCGTGCCCCAGCAACACCAGAGGGACTGCCCCTGACCGACCGCTCGGCGTCCACACGGTGCCAGGAACCGTCGAGAGCGGCCGGTTGATCACGAACGAGCGCTGGGTGGAGTGATCAGATCCCGGGCGGCAGTCGGACCAGACCACATGCTGACTCACATCGCCATCAAAGCACGAGGAAATCCAAGCTCGCCACGATTGTTCGCGGCTTCGACTGTTCATGACTTCGACACTGGAGAGGGCCGTCCCCATGTCAGATCTCACTGCCGAGCTCACGGCGTTCATGACGCGGTATGAGCAGGCCACCAACACTCACGACATCAATCGTGTGGCGCCGTTGATCGATTCGGATGCCGTCTACTGGTTCTCCGACGGTTCCCATCGGGGCCTGGGCGAGATCACGGGAGCAATCGAGCAGACCTTCGCGGCCATCCAGGACGAGGTGTACGAAATCCAGGATCTTGAGTGGGTTGTCCTGTCTGCCGACCACGCCGTGTGCCGGTATCGCTTCTTCTGGACGGGGGTGGTCGACGGCCGTCCTCGGTCCGGACAGGGACGGGGCACGAACGTGCTCGCGAAACGGGATGGTGGATGGAAGATGCAGCACGAGCATTTGAGCCCCTGATCTGCGGGTCCGCTCCCAGCACGTCAAGCGAGCCACTCGTCGATATCAAGCGACCCGACGATCGACCGCAGGCTCGCGACAAGGTCCGCGAGGGCATCGGTGGGGGCATCAGCGCGGGTGATCGCGCAGATCCGGACGCCGTCGGAAGCGTCGGCGATCCGCCGAAACACCACCGTGGGCAGGGAGTTGGTGAACGCGATCGGCCCGGGGTGGATACCCACGTGGCCGCTGGTAGCAACGTGCACGGCCAGCTCGTCGTAGCGACCCACCTCCTCGATGTGGGTGCGAGGGACGCCGGCCCGGACGATGTCCGTCGCCCTTGCGGAACCGGCCGGAGACCGCGAGATCAGTCGGGCCGATGAAGACCGCGTCGACGCCGGCGACCTCGCCGAGGGCGTCGAGGGCGTCGAGGGCTCCGACACTCTCGGCCTGGACCACGAGACGCACCTCCTCATTGCCGGAGCGCAGATACTCACCGAGGGCATCGAGTCCCCACCGCCCGGCCTGTCCGGAGTTGCCGGCCCCGCGCCGCCCGAGCGGGGGAAACCGTGTCGCCCGTACGGCGTCCCGCGCGCGGGCGGCGTCATCGACCTGCGGGACGAACAGGCCGGCCGCACCCGCGTCCAGCGGGACCTGGGAGTCACGTGGCGCGGTGCCGGCGACCCGGACGAAGGGCGCGATCCCGCAGCCCCGGGCCGGCCCGATCATGGTCGACATCGTGCGGGTGCCGATCGCGCCGTGCTCGGCGTCGATCACGACGAAGTCGAACCCTCAACCAGCAGAACAGTCCGGGCAGCCGGGCATGCCCATACACGCTCCATCCCGTGACCTTCACTCCCGCAAAGTTGATGCTTTCCACGGGGCACTCTCACCGCCCCTCGCGCCCGACCTACCCAGAGACCTGACGACCCGTCGTCGAAGTCAGCATTGAGTCAGTGGGAGGTACCGATGGGGATGCTGATCAACATCTCGCGGTTGGTGCAGCCGCAGGTTCGGTGGGGTGGACAGCTTCTTCAAGAGCCGCGGCTGCAGCCGCCAGAACCGATGCCTGCCACCCGTACGCCATTCGCTATCGCGACGCAACAAGTCGCCAGTGCGAAGAGACGGGGTACGCGGCACGCACAGCCGCACTCGACCGGCTGAACGAGGCGTACGACGAAGAACACAACACCCCGTGCCAGGCAGCTGACGCGGTCCTCGGCCGGCCGCCCCAGGACCGCTGCCAACCAGTCGTTCCGTGCGCCTGCCCACGGCATCGTCACAACTACAGATCTCCACGGGGGGCGCCGAAGTCTCCGACTCGACATAGGCGCACACGGGGGAGTCGACGTTTCCCGGCGCGCCGGTCGGTCACCCGGAGAGCGCACGGCCCCTACCCGTGAGGAGAGCGTCATGACGGAGTTCGGATACTTCCTCTCCTGTGAGGAACACGGTCCCGCCGAGTTGGTGGAGCAGGCCAGGATGGCGGAACAGGCCGGGTTCACGTCTTTGTGGATCTCGGACCACTACCATCCCTGGAACGACAACCAGGGGCAGAGCCCCTTCGTCTGGTCGGTGATCGGCGCGCTCTCGCAAGCCGTCTCGCTGCCTGTGCAGACGGCCGTGACCTGCCCCCTCATCCGTACGCACCCGGCCGTCGTCGCCCAGGCGGCGGCCACCAGCGCCGTACAACTGGACGGCCGCTTCCGGCTCGGCATCGGCAGCGGGGAAGCTCTCAACGAGCACATCCTCGGCGACGCGTGGCCCGAGGCCGACGTACGCCTGGAGATGCTGGAAGAAGCGGTGCACGTGATGCGCGAGCTGTTCACCGGGAAGCAGATCAGCCACCGGGGCAAGCACTACACCGTGGAGAACGCCCGCCTCTACACCGTCCCCGACGAGCCGGTCCCCATCGACGTCTCCGCCTTCGGCCCGCACGCCGCCGAGGTCGCCGGCCGCATCGGAGACGGATTCATCACCATGGCACCGGACGCCCCCGCCATCGAACGGTTCCGACGCGGCGGTGGCGGAACCAAGCCCGTCTCCGCAGGACTCAAAGTGTGCTGGGGAACCGACAAGGACGAAGCCGTCCGTACGGCGCACCGCCTCTGGGCCAACGAACAGCTCCCCGGCGAACTCGCCCAACTCCTGCCCACCCCACGCCACTTCGAGCAGGCCTCCGAGCTCGTCGGCCCCGATCGCGTCGAGGCGAACGTCACCTGCGGCGACGATCCGGACACCCACGTGGAGGCAGTCAAGGAGTATGTCGACGCCGGCTTCGACACCGTCTACGTCAACCAGATCGGGCCGGACCAACAAGGCTTCTTCGACTTCTACCGCACCAAAGTGCTGCCCCGAATCGGGAACTGACGAGCCCCGTGCGAGCGCGACACGCGACCCGTGGAGCGGGAACCCGCGGATCGGTTCGGAGAGGCGCACCACGCAACGTCCACGGCCCCTCCTCCATGAACAAGCGGCAGTTACAAAGGGTGGGCCCTCGGCCGGGCCCTCGGCCGCTGATCACGACACCCTGCCTCCCCTTCGACGGACTCCCGCGACCGTCCCCGACAACCGCCGTCGCGAGGAGCGCAAGCGATGGGTGAGTCCCTTGCCTTGGTATCCGCGCTGTGCTTCGGAGTCACCCACTTCGTCAACGGTCTGCTGTCCCGGCGGGTCGACGGAATGACCGTCGCACTCCATGCCCAGCTGGGCGGGACCGCCCTCGCGCTCGTCCTGGCGCCGAGTCTGCCCGGCGGCTCCGCCTCGCTCGCGGACTACGGCTGGGGAGCACTGTCGGGGGTCGGAACGGGGGTGGGCGTCGCGTTCCTCTACCGGGCGATGTCGCAGGGAGCGATGAGCGTCGTCGTCCCCGTGAGCGACGTCGGCGCCGTGGCGCTGCCGGTGCTGGTGGGCGTGGTGCTGCTCGGGGAACGCCCCGCCGCGCTCGTGTGGGTGGGCATGGCTGCCGTGCTGCCGGCGCTGTGGCTGGTCTCGCAGGACACACCGGGCACGGCCGGGGAGAGCAACGGGACGATCTCCGAGGGGGTGCCGAGCGCCCTGGTGGCCGGCGTCGGGTTCGGTCTGCAGTTCCTGGCCATGGCCCAGGTGGACGGCGACAGCGGTCTGTGGCCGGTGGTGCTGAGCCGGGTGGTGTCCGTCGTCGTCATCGCCGGCGTATTGCCCTCGTACGGCGGCCGTTGGACCATGCCGACCGAAGCGTGGGCGGCAGCGGTGGCCGCGGGCATGGTCGGGACGGCCGCCATCGTGCTGTATCTGGAGGCGACCACGCGGCAGCTCATGGCCGTGGCCACGGTGCTCTCGTCGCTGTATCCCGCCATTCCCGTCGTCCTCGCCCTGCTGTTCCTGGGGGAACGCCTCAACCGTCGCCAGGGCTTCGGTCTGGTGTGCGCGGCACTGGCCATCGGCCTGATCGCCCTGCGCTGAGTCGTGTGTCGTGGGCGAGGACACGAGTTGGTCTCACCGTCGGCGCCTGCGGCGCAGCACCGCTCCCAACCCCGTCGCCACCGCTCCCGTCGCGGCGGCCAGCACGAGCCCGGGGTGTCGCGCGAGCGCCGCCTCGGCCGAGCGGGGGTGGGACGTCTCGTCGAAGGTGCCGTGTGCTCCGTAGTCGCGTCCCGGGGCTTCGTCCGCGGGGCACCAGAGGTTGGTCCTGCGGGCCCCGGGTCCGCTCTCGTCGGTCTCGTCGGTCTGCTGCGACGCGTAGCCCGTGCGGGCGAGATAGCGGTCCAGCAGGCTCGGCGCCACCTTGTTGGCGAGGATGGTCGCGGCGGTGGAGGCGCCTACGTAGTACTGCTTGCGGTGTGGATGGTCCGCCGCGTTCACGACGGCTCGGGCGGCCACCTCGGGCTGATAGATGGGCGGTACGGGCTGAGGGGACTTCGGCAGCCGCGACAACACCCAAGAGAACTGTGGGGTGTTAACCGCCGGCATCTGCACCACGGTCACGTGTACGTGGCTGCCTTGGTGCATGAGTTCCGTGCGGACGCTCGAAGTGAAGCCGTTGACGGCGTGCTTGGCGCCGCAGTAGGCGGACTGTAGCGGAATGGCCCGGTCACCGAGGGCCGATCCGACCTGCACGATCACGCCGGCGTCCCGCGGGATCATGCGTTGGAGCGCGGCCCGGGTGCCGTTGACGAAGCCCAGATAGCTCACCTCGGTGACGCGTTTGTACTCGTCGGGCTCGATCTCCATGAACGGCGCGAACACCGACGTGAAGGCGTTGTTGACCCAGATGTCGATCGGTCCGAAGGCCTCCTCGGCGGCCACGGCCGCGGCCTCGACCTGTGCGGGGTCGGCCATGTCGGTGGGCACGCCGAGGGCGCGGCCGCCCCTGTCTTCGAGATCGGCGGTCGCGGCGTCCAGGCCCGCCTTGCCCCTCGCGAGGAGAACGACGTTGGCGCCTCGCTCGGCGAAGAGCCGTGCGGTAGCCCGGCCGATGCCGGCGCTGGCTCCGGTGATGACAACGGTCTGCTGCTTCATGCTCGTCCTTTTCGTCCGGGCGTATTCGTCGTGGCTCCGTTCCTCTCCTGTCCCCGCGTCCCCCTTGTCCTCCCCGTCCCCCGGTCCCCCCGTCCCCCCGTCCCGGACTATCC